>DAOTXB010000619.1:0-8946 GCA_034435575.1 Anaerolineae bacterium | reverse complement strand
GGGTGGGTCATCCGGTGTTGTGCGGATGGTTTCTTCAAGAACCGTAAATAGGGTTTCCGTGGCACGCTCTGATGGTCATGTTGCGCGTCGATCTCCGCCAGTGTTTCCTCTGCGGTATAGATGATCTCGCGCAGGGTGCCCTTTAGGTCTTCTGTTGTCATGCGTGTCGCCATATCTAGCCGATTATCGCTCGCGGCATTGTGCAATTGATCCAATGCATCCAGCAATTGTGCCAATGTGCGATCATGGTAAAGGATGGTCAAACCTTGGCTGTGCTGATTTGTTGAACGCTTTTCGTTTTTGTGCATCATCGTTCCAAATACCTCTTATCAGAGTGTTCGTGCAAATTAAAAGGGACGTGAGTTGGTTTTCGCCAAGTCTCACGTCCCTTTGTGTTAATGGAACTTCGGTGCGGGGTTGTGTCTCCTAATTTTTCTCAGAGACATCGCTCCCTTACGTGAGATTGACGCATTCGCTCTTCCAGGCTATCTGCCAGATCATTCGCATATGGCAAATCTACGCTGTTGATTCTCGGCGCTATGCCTAAGAATGCGCGGAAATTGCCAGTGCATGTGATGTCTGATTGAACAGCCAAATGTCCTGCGACAACATTAAGGTTGGGGTCTGTCATTAGACGGAATCCATCCCATGATGTTGGGCGTGCATTGGGATTTTTATTCGGCTGACCGGAAATCCAGAGCTTACGCATCAGATGTTATGCACCTTTTTCAACTTTAGTTTCGTTCAAAAATTCAAGAATGCTTTCACCAGTGATGAACACACGACGCATCCCGTTCGGCTTACTCACCTGAAGATGTTCTTTCTTGATGAGGCGCTTCAATGTACTCAGGCTAATGCCCAAAATCTCCGCCGTTTCCTGACGAGAATAGACTGCTCCTGCTTCGATACGGGGTTTATTGTCCATCTTTATCCATCCTTTACTTTCTATCCTATACTTCCTTTATTGAAATTACCATATTTTAAAAGGGTCGTCAAGAGATTTGTCCTGTGCTTTACTGTCCGTAAGGGGTCACTGTGGATTTTGAGCGAAAAAACAGGTGAATTTGTTGTAAAGGGTTGACAAGCAAATCCATTTGCCTGCATAATATCGAACGAAAGGCAATGACGGAGACAGTCCACATCATTATGCACCAACAGGGAACCAGGATCATCGACTGAGAGTCCGGGTAGAGTCGCAATTGTGGAATTCACTCCAGAGCTGACAGGGGAAAGCAACAGCTGTTAGCTTTTAGTTATTGGCTCTTAGTTAGAAAATTCAAATCGGTTAAAAATCTAACTAATAGCTGACAACTAATAGCCAAGAGCTTGTTTGTAAGTAGTTTGCTCCGTAAGATGATATATCTCGTAAGGATATATTTTCAACCCGACGTTACAGGGTGCGTCCGTAGTTTAGGCGGGCGGTGAGTGGATAGCGTAATCCACGATTACGCTATCAATCAGGGTGGTACCGCGAGAGCTTGAATTGTATAAGCGCTCTCGTCCCTGGCACAGATCTTAGATGATGTGTGCTGTGGACGGGGGCGTTTTTTGTTTCAGCACACCACTAAATATTGTTGGCTTGACGATTGAGGATACATCCATGTTAGAACAACTTGAGGCGATCCGTGAGGCGGCGCTCGCAAAATTGAACTCCATTACCGATGGCGAATCGCTTACGGCGTGGAGTAGTACCTATATTGGGCGTAAGGGAGAGATCACCACGCTGTTACGCAGTACGGGTAAATTGCCTGCGGAGGAACGTCCAGCATTCGGTAAACGGGCGAATGAGGTCAAAAATGAGCTTCAAGCCGCCTATGAATCCCGCGAAGGGTTGATCGAAGCGCAGGAATTAGCGCGTGATCTTGAAGAGGGCGAGATTGATATCACGTTGCCGGGGCGTGAGCGCCAAACGGGTGGTTTGCACCCATCTACGCAAACCCTGCGTGAATTTTACAATATCTGGGCGGATATGGGCTTTCAGGTCTATCGTAGCCGTGATGTAGAGACGGACGAGCGCAACTTCACCATGCTCAATATTCCGCCACATCATCCCGCGCGGGATATGCAGGATACGTTTTATACGACGGACGAAAATATTATCTTGCGGACTCATACCTCGCCGGGGCAAATTCACTCAATGCACGATCTGGGCGAAAAAGGCACACAGCCAATTCGTGTCATTTTACCGGGGATGTGTTACCGCTATGAGCAGATTACCGCCCGTAGCGAGGTGCAATTCCATCAGGTCGAAGGGCTAGCGGTTGGGCGCAACATTCGCATGAGCGATTTGAAGGGCACAATCACTGAATTCGCCCGCCGGATGTTCGGAGCAAACGCGGCGGTGCGCTTCCGTGCTTCTTACTTCCCGTTCACCGAACCCAGTATGGAGGTCGATGTGGAATGCTTCCTGTGTGGTGGTGATGGCTGTAATGTGTGCAAATACACCGGCTGGTTAGAGATTGGCGGTAGCGGGATGGTGCATCCGGTGGTGTTGCGTAACGGCGGGTATGATCCATCCGAATGGAGCGGTTTCGCGTTCGGCATGGGACCGGAGCGCATCACCATGCTCAAACATGCCATTGGCGACATTCGTTATTTCTGGGGCAACGATCAACGTTTCCTTGAGCAATTCTAAGGTTAACTTAGCTATTCGCGGACGGCATTTTTGCCGTCCCTACAAATATCATCATCTATTGTGTAGGGAAGCGATTCTTCGCGTCTAAGAGTAAAAACAAAACATAGTGATGAACAACTAACAACTGATAACTAAGTAAGGACAATAATCCATGCTTGTACCAATTTCATGGTTGAAAGACTTCGTAGACATCGACATTCCGGCGGAATTATTGGCGGAACGCCTGACACTTGCCGGATTAGAGGTGGCACATATCAACTATATCGGTGTGCCACAACAAGAAGTAGAAGGGGTGCGTTACCCGAAATCAGATCATCTTGTGTGGGATCGAGAAACGCTCTTACTCGGTCAAATCAAAGAGGTGAAACCCCATCCTGACGCAGATCGTCTGGTGTTGGCGATGGTCGATTATGGTGGCGACGACCTCGAACAATGTGTGACGGGTGCGCCCAATTTGTTCCAATACAAAGATCAGGGTGAGCTTGACCCGCCCGTATGGACAGCGTTCGCGGCTGAAGGTGCAGAAGTTTGGGACGGACACAGCGATGAACCCAAACGTATGGTCTTAAAGGGTAGAAAACTGCGTGGTATCTACAATAAGAGCATGGTCTGTTCGGAAAAAGAACTGGGTATTTCAGAAGCACACGAAGGTGTGATTTTGCTCGACCATACAACCGACTATGTGGCAGGTACTCCGTTACAGGATGTACTGGGTGATGTGGTGCTAGACATCGAACTTACGCCCAATCTTGCGCGGTGCTTCAGCATCTTAGGTGTAGCGCGGGAAGTCGCCGCCTTGCTTGATAAACCGCTGACCTATCCTTCATTCGACTATGTAGCAGATGACGATGCGATTGATGGGCAAATTGAGATTGAAATTCGCAATCCAGAGTACAACCCACGTTTTACCGCCGCTTTGCTCAAAAATGTGACGGTTAAGCCATCACCGAAGTGGCTACAACGGCGCTTAAAGCTCATCGGGCAACGTCCTATCAACAATATCGTTGATGTGACCAATTACATTACCTTCGAGATCGGTCAGCCGACACATGCCTTCGACTATGACAAATTGGTTGCTCGTGCGGACGGTGATACTCCAACGATCATCACACGCTTACCAGAAGGCGGTGAAGTGTTGGAAACACTCGATGATGTTGAGCGAGAGCTTCAATCGCATAACATCCTCGTGACGGATACAGCCGGTGTACTCAGCCTTGGTGGGGTGATCGGCGGGGCAGAAACCGAAATCAGCGACGACACCACCAACGTATTGCTCGAAGCGGCGGCGTGGAACTTCATAAATATTCGTCAGACCATGCAATCACAGAAAGTTTTCACCGATGCCGCCACCCGTTTTAGCCGTGGTGTGCATCCGAGTCAGGCAATTCTGGGCGTGAAGCGCGGGATCGAATTGATGCGACAGACCGGAGGCGGGCAAATTGCACAGGGCGTTGTGGATATTTATTCTGATGAACCTGAAACGATCACGATTGATCTGCCGATTGGTCAAGTACAACGGTTAATGGGGATGACGTTCGCAATCGAAACAGCCGCTGATATTCTAACGCGTCTGGAATTTGATGTGACGATCAACGCCGACACGCTACACGTTGTTGTGCCCGACCATCGTATGGACATCAGCGCGGGTGAAATTGGCATTGCCGACCTGATTGAGGAAATTGCCCGTATCGAAGGCTATGATGAAATCCCGAACACCATCATGGAAGATGCCATGCCTCCGCAATGGGAAAATACCAGCTTAGAACGGGAAGAAATGGTGCGTGATCTGCTGGTGACACTGGGCTTGCACGAAAACATTAGCTATCGCTTCACCACGCCGGAGCGCGAAGCACAACTTATCCCGCCGGGTGTTGATGCACCGGAAAAGGTGGGTGACTATGTCCGCATGGCGAATCCGATTGCGTCTGATAAGACCGTGCTCCGTCATACCTTATTGGTGAATTTGCTGGAAAATGCGGGGAATAATGCCCGCTTCCAAACAGGTCAGCAGGTCTTCGAGATCGGCAGTGTCTATTATAAGAAGCAAGCAGGTGAATTGCCCTTAGAACCGCGTCATCTTGGCATTTTGCTCACGGGTACGCGTGCCAAAACAGGCTGGATGGGCGGGGATAACACCGCTGTAGACTTCTATGACCTCAAAGGGGTGATCGAAGGTTTAATCGATGGTTTGCATATTAGCGGTGTCAGCTATGCACGCGCCACAGACCCTAGCTTCCATCCGGGGCGTTCCGCGACGCTAAAGTTGGGCGATACCGTCATTGGTACATTTGGTGAGGTACATCCATTGGTTGCTCGATCCTTTGAGTTGGGTGGCTTGACCGTACTTGCCGCCGAATTTGACCTTGATCTGTTGTTGGACACGGTACCCGCTAATCATATGGTCAGCGCCTTACCCATTACACCACCTGTGCTAGAAGACATCGCGCTTGTCGTTCCTGCGGAGATGCCTGCGGTCAAAGTGGAAACTGTCATCCGTAAAGCCGGGGGGGATCTGCTCAAAGATGTGCGCCTGTTCGATATGTATCAGGGGAAATCTGTTGAAGAAGGGTATAAAAGCCTTGCGTATAGTCTGACGTATCAAACAGATGATAAAACCCTGACCGATAAAGAGGTGGCGAAGGTACGCAAACGTATCATCAAGGTGGTAGAAAACGACCTCGGTGCAAAACTCCGCGCGTAATCATCGCTTCTACACAATTAAATCTAATCTGAACCCTATCGTATTCGCGGTAGGGTTTTTGTGTTTTGAGGCATTTCCTAAAAAATGGTTTCAATTTGTAATCTCAATTGTTTTTCAATTAATAATCAATGTATAGTGGTGAATATCACGGGTTTGAGCGACCCGTCAACATACTCAACCGACAAGTAATACGAGGCATGGACATGCGAACATCGAAGCGAATGACATCACTACTCACATTAACACTCTCACTCCTCATGCTAACGTTTCTCTCGTTTCATCATATAGATCGTGCCAACGCGGTGGCGAATACCGTAAGCACAGCGAACATCACTGTTCCAGAAGATACTGACGATGATGATATTGCGGATGTAGATGATAACTGCCCGACAATCTATAATCCCGATCAATCCGATTTAGATGGTGACGGCATCGGAGATCCCTGCGATACCGTCGAGGTCACAGAATCGGATAATCGCCTGAATTCACAGACGGGTGATACTGATTTACTGATGTATGCACAGACCAGCTATTATGGAAGTAATCAATTGCACATTCACCACGTCAATGATGACGGTCTTGTGTGGTTGGCGATGGTTATTAGCGAAGACACCATTGCACGCTTTGTCGATAACCCACCAGCACAAAATACCTTATTGCTTCGCCAGAATGGTCTTCATTTTTACGCGCTGAGTACGGGCGAGTTCCAGATTAACAGCATGCCAGATGCCGAGGGCAAAGTACGCGTATTGATCTTCAATGGCATGCCCGTAGAGAATATCTACAGCTACGAATTCAATATCAACGACTAAACCTGTGGTAACCATCCAAAAGAATTAGACCCATCGTGCATGCGGTGGGGTTTTTGATTCATAAACTTAATTCCATTGTTATTCTCTATGTTAAGTTAATTGTTTTAGACAGAAGTTTATGAAAATTAAGGGTTAATTCAGGATTTATTCATAAATAAACACGTAAGAAAGCATAAAAATAAACTAAAATATAATTATTGATTAACGGTTATTGGAGTGTTTATTTATGGCTTCCAAATTAAGTTTTCGCAGATCATGGATGTTGATATTACCCATTTTAACGCTTGGGTTAGTGATGTTCATTTTAGCGGCACAACCAGCACAGGCGGCTACGCATAACTTTAATGGTAGCGCCGGTGCTTATGGTTCTTTTGGCTATCATGACTTCGGCGCACCATCAGGTGCACAGATTTCTGTTCAATTTTGCCCATCACAATGGGGTGCTTTACAAGTTTATGATAACAGTTGGAATAGTGTCCGTACGTTGAGCGGCACAGGTTGTCAGAATGCAAGTTTAACTTCAACCGGTGGAACTTATCATCTTGGTGGTAACAATGGTGGTGGTGGCACCATGACGTACACAATTACAGTGGACGTTGTCGTACCGGATGATGATGGTGATGGCATTGGTAATGCCAGCGACGCTTGTCCTACAACGGCGGGTCACGCCTCAGCGAATGGTTGCCCGGATGCCGATGGTGATGGATTCCGCGATGATAACGGCGCTGATCAGTGTGTCGGTACATATGGCACAACCAACGGATGTCCAATCGTCGATTCTGATGGAGACAGCATTCCTGATACTTCCGATAACTGCCCGACAGTCGCCAACGGTACACAGGCGAATAATGATGGTGATAGCGCAGGAGATGCCTGTGATACGGACGATGATAATGACTCCATCTTAGACACGGGTGATGCGTGCGTATTCGTCGCCGGCGTAGCGAGTGCTAACGGTTGTCCTGATGCAGACGGTGATACCGTACAAGATAGCGCGGACAACTGCCCGACAGTTGCCAACACCAATCAAGCGAATAATGACGGTGATGCAGGCGGTGATGTCTGTGACACGGATGATGACAATGACAGTATTTTGGATACTAACGACTTATGTCCACTTATAGCAGGACATGCAACCGCTGGAGGTTGCCCTGACGTTGATGGCGATACCATAATCACAAATTTGGACAATTGTCCGACAGTTGCTAATACCAACCAGGCAAATAACGACGGCGATGCAGAAGGTGATGCGTGTGACACGGATGATGATAATGACAGCATTCTCGATGTAAGCGATGCGTGTGTATTCGTCGCTGGTGTAGCGAGTGCCAATGGCTGTCCTGATGCCGATGGAGATACTGTGCAAGACAGTGCAGATAACTGCCTGACAGTCGCCAATACCAACCAATCAAACAACGACGGCGATGCAGAAGGTGATGCGTGTGACACGGATGATGACAATGATAGCATTCTCGACGTAAGCGATGTGTGTCCGCACACGGTTGGCGTAGCGAGTGCCAATGGTTGCCCTGATGCCGATGGAGATACCGTGCAAGACAGTGCAGATAACTGCCCGACAGTCGCTAATACCAACCAATCAAACAACGACGGCGATGCAGAAGGTGATGCGTGTGACACGGATGATGACAATGATAGCATTCTCGATGTAAGTGATGCGTGTGTATTTGTTGCTGGTCATGCAACTGCGGTTGGTTGTCCAGATGCCGATGGTGATACCTTCCGCGATGATAATGGGGACGATCAATGTGTAGGTGTCGCCGGAACTGTCGCGGGATGTGTAGATGGTGATGCTGATGGTGTGATGGATAGTCAGGATAATTGCCCGGCAGATGCAAATACCAATCAAGCCAATGCTGATGCGGATAATTTTGGCGATGTCTGTGACGTGTTCCCGCTTGATGCAGACAATGACATTGACGGCGATACTATCAGTGGACATATCGATAACTGCCCGACAGATAGCAATATCGATCAAATCGATGCAGACAATGATGGATCAGGTGATGTCTGTGACCCGATGGAAGCACCGGATGATCGTCTGAATTGGCAAGACGGAGATAGTGACTTAATCGTGTATCCCCGTTCCAATTTCTTCGGTGGTAATGAACTGCATATCTATCGCGTAAACGAAGATAGTCAGGGGTGGTTGGCGATGATTATCAGTGATCTCATCATCGCGCCCTATGTCGATAACCCACCATCACAAAACACCTTATTACTTCGCCAGAATGGTCTTGAACTGTATGCGCTGAGTACGGGCGAGTTCCAGATCAATGGTGTGCCAGATGCAGAGGGTAAAGTACGTGTGCTCATCTTCGACGGGATACCGGTTGTAGATATGTATAGCTACGAATTCAATATCAACGACTAATTTTGTCGTAACCATCCAAAAGAATCAGACCCCATCGTGCATGCGGTGGGGTTTTTGATTCGTGAGAGTGTATACAGGACTGTGCTAAAATGGCGCTCTTAAGGCTGGTACAAAGGGCAAGGTCTATGGACGCAATCACAAGTTTACAAAACGATAAGGTGAAATTAGCGCACGGACTACAAACACGCACGCGTAATCGACGTAAGGAACGCAAAATTGTGTTGGAAGGCACACGCCTTGTGCAGGATGCTGTTGCACAACGCAATAAACCATTGTTTGTGCTGTATTTATCGGAGAGCGCAGATGAAGATTTGATCGCCAATCTGGAAAGGCGAAAAATAGAATTAGTGCCTGTATCACAGGAAGTGATGAATCATGTGAGCGACACACAGAATCCACAGGGCGT
>DAOTXB010000618.1:0-21354 GCA_034435575.1 Anaerolineae bacterium | reverse complement strand
TGATCCTACAGCCTGCGACGATGCCGCCGAATCGGACGCGTTATCATCAGCATGTCTGGCAATGATCGAAGCGTTTCCTAGCCCAACTTTTGAATCCATTGGACAAGATCGTACCACACTCGGCACTTATAGTTTCTGGCGTGTGGGACCGGACGCAGTCAACACGTTTGACGCACCCAACGGCAATGTGAACGGATCCATCGCGCAGGGGTTTAATTATGTCAATGCCATCAACACATCAGTTGAGGGTTGGTTACAAATTGAAGGCGGTAGTTGGATTTCACGGGCACAAGCAACATATCGTCAGCCGTCCGGGTTTACTGGCATTCAGCTAGAGGGTTGGAACAGTCATCCATTTGCGTGGGTGTTGGATTTAAGCAACATCTTCGTTTCAGAATATCCCGGCGGTCCCGCATCTCAGGATACAGGGCGCTTTTTACAACGGTATGAACTGGTCAATATCTTTGACACCGCCATTGATAATGAAGGCTGGCGCTGGTACATGATCGGTCCGAACCAGTGGGTCAAGCAAACATTCGTCGCAAAAATTCAGCCTACCGAACGTCCAGAAGGCGTTAGCGGGCATTGGGTAGCGGTTGACCTCTACGAACAGACATTAATTGCTTATGATGATGACACACCTATTTACGCGACACTCATCGCCAGCGGTTTGCCCGGCACAGAGACCAATGAAGGGGTATTCGAGGTTTGGGCACGGCTGGAGCGTGACGGCATGTCCGGCGCAACTGGCGCACCCAACGCCTATGCCCTACAAAGCGTACCCTGGGTTATGTATTTTGACGGTGACATCAGCCTGCATGGTACCTATTGGCACGATTTGTTCGGCTATCGGCAAAGTCGCGGTTGTGTAAACCTCACCATCAGCGATGCACGTTTTGTCTATGAATGGTTCTTACAGGCTGAACCACAGGACAGCGACTCAATCTTCAATCAGAGTGATAGTGATGGCGAAATCGTCAATTATGTTTATGTGCATAGCACAGGCGAGTATGGAAGCGGAGTTGTGCGCTCCTCGTCATAAACCATCAGGTAGGCGTTAAATAAATCCATACGACGCAAAATCCCCGCCATATGACGGGGATTTGTTGTTCTGTTCATAAACACTGACTGCTTCTACAGTGCGTCGTAGCCCGGACCTTCTACAAAGAAATCATAGTTCGGCTGAATATCTACGGTGAGGTCAACCACTTCGCCACCTTCGTAAGCCGTTAATTTCTTAGTTTCCCAGGGGATACGTTCTTGACCTTCTGCCATTTCGTAATCTGCGGGTACTTCTTCTTCGACAAAGATCGCTTCAAATGGGCATTCCGGGATGCACGCACCGCAGTCAATGCAAGTGTCCGGGTCAATGAAATACCAGGGCCATTCATTTTCCGGTTGACCGGGGATAATGCATTCCACAGGACATACTTCTACACAAGCACCATCACGCAGGCACAAGCTGGTAATAATATGAGTCATCGTTGAGGTCTCCCTTTAAATAAACCTAATCAATCGATTTTGACACAATAAATCGCTAAATTGTGACTTATACTTACGAGAATAACGCGTTTTAACCGCTACGTCTGGAACTTTTGTTGGATTTGAAACTCAATTTTTCGCATAAATTATGATTTACTCATGTAAGCGATAAACTTTGTTAAACATGGTTAAATTTCATTATCTCATGTCGTTAATTATGACTAAAACACGTTATTCACCCTGTAAGCTGATGATATTGACGTTGTATGCACCCGTTTCATCACCATAGAAGCGTGTATCTTCATTTAACCCTAAATAAAGCGTTCCAGAACCTTCTACAGTGTTGAGCGCAGACATCACAAACGGCGTACCGGATTCCCCGATTCGCCCTAATAATGCGCCCAATGGTGCTTCGGGTGATTGCATAAATGGGGCAGAATCCGGCACAATGCCACTAATCGGCACGCTACCCGCTGGCGACGTGGTCAGCGCGGGACACAATTGTTCACAAAAATCAGCGCCACACAGCTCGTAACATTGGGGCCACAGCGTTATCTCACCCGTTGCCGAAGCAAGGAAGGACTCGCCGTTTTCAAACGTTAATCCAGTATCCAACCATTGCACACCCCCTGATAACGTGAAGGATGCAAACGTAAGGTCAAACAACGACGTTTCCGGTAATGAAAGTCCTAGCCCTGCCGACATCGGTTCCGGCAAAACATCGCGTTCTTCATCGCTAATCGGTACGAGGATTTCCTGTCCAGCAACAATCACTACCGTTTCGCCATCTTGCGTTGCCGTGACCTGTCCTTCTAACACCGCAATTCGCATAAAGCCGTCTTCTGTAGTTTGCAGTACAACCAGACTACCAATTTCTAGATCTAATCCATTCACCCGGAAGTTAACGCGGGTATCCTGCGGACTCTGGATAACAAGCCCGCTTTGGGGAACTTCTTCACACGTCGCTTGACCAACACCACTGTTAAAGCGAAATGCTTGCATTGGTGCAGAATAGTCGCTGGCTGTAGTATCTGTTATGACTTCATTTTCTAACGTGACATCACCAAAAAGCAAAAATGTCACATTTTGCCCCGGCAACGTATCCGGCAAGTTCGCCTGTAACGCCATCACAGCCACACCCCACGTTTGGTTAGCCACATTCAGTGGCGCGGTGCTAACCGTCGCAATGTCCGTCACACCAACAACATCACCCTGATTAGCAAACGATTCGACTGGCAATTGTTGGAAATCAGTCGCGTCTATCTGCACATTGCCATAACAGATTTCATTACGTCCGAGTGACTGACAAAATTCATCCACCTGTGCCAGTGCCGTTTCGACGATCTCAGGGCAAATGTCGTCGGTATCCTGTGCCTGCCCGCTAAATGAACTACCAGAAGAAAATATGAGTGCGAAGAGAACCGTGTTGAGGATCAGTAAAAATCGGTACATGATAAATTGACCTCACGTTTTACATGTGACTTATTTAAGATTGATTATACTGTCGAAAAGCGCAACGCATGGCTTATTTAATGATCTTTGACGCGTGGAGACGGCATCTGGTTCGTTTTTGCAAGACGTTCCAGCCGATCACGATCCGCGATGAAAACGTGTCTACCCTCTTTACGAAGCAAACCTGCGTTGAGCAATCCGCGCAATGCCCGCCCTACAACTTCGCGAGTCGTGCCCAAAATTGCGGCAATCTCTTCCTGTGTGAGCTTTGTCGGCGCTTCTTCGATCTGATCTGCATAGGTAGTTTCATGCAGAAATAACTTCGCAAGACGCGACGGAATTGAACGGAAGGTCATATCCTCAAGTCGCTCAATGTATTCACGGTTCATATGGGCAAGTTGCTGAACATAATTTTCCAGAATGATGCGATCATCCGCCATCAACCCCATTAATTCATGATGACCGATGACCACGATCTCACAGTTGGTTACGGCAACAGCATTAAAGGGGTTATGTGCGCCATCGAGCGCGGCAACCTCGTTAAAGGTCGAAGTCGGGCGCAACAAACTCAGCGTATGTAAGCGCCCTTCTTGATTCACACGATAAATGCGCACCAGCCCATCGAACACCATATGAAATCCAGCACAGTCCGCGTCTTCGTTGAAGATAACCGACCCTGCCTGAAAGCGGTGACGATGAGCCACCTGTTGCACGCGTGTCATACTCCTCGCGCTTATACGTTGAAAATAGGGGACGACACGCAGTTGCTCATCAGCTGAACCATAGATTGCGTTATTATCGTTTTTGCTCATTGACCCTGAAGTGAGTATTCTTTATCAAATAAACTGCGCTAATGCGATCAGCATAATCATCAATAATCCGGCGAGCACACCCATATTACGCAAATCGGCTAACACATAACCATATTCTTCGTGCAGTTCTTCTTCAGTGACAACTTTGGTTGGATTAGCGAGTGCATCCTCAATCATCTCATTGGAAAGCACACTTCGGCTCTGCCGCTGGCTGACATTTGGATTATTCACCGCAACATTTTGCCTACGCGCATTGGCACGACGACGTGCGGCACGACGTTCACTGCGTGACGACTCCGTCGATTCAGATTCAGATACAGGTTGCGCGGCTTCCAGTTCTTCCGGGTCTTCACCCACGCCCTCTTCCAGTTCACCCGCAAGTTGCTTACGAGCACGCTCCAACGTTGACTCAGGTAAATTAGGGGCGTTTTTCTTGTTTTTACGTCTACGTTTTGCCATGTAGCAACATTCTCCATTTGATTATCATGATGTGACATCGCAACCATGTTACACCATGATTATGCGTACAAAACCCAAAAATTACAGGGAGAAAACTAATTTTGGGTATTTTTATGCCTGTAATCGTGTAATTTATGCATCGCCACCGGGCATTGTATCCACCCGTTCTGCAAATACAACAATCCGTTGGTCACTCACCTGATACGGATAACAGGAGATCAAAGTGGCGGTAGCACGCCCGACCTCGTCGTCCATCACATGCACATCAGTAGGTTCAAAAATATCCCACCCTTGAATCACATAGGTGAATGTTTGGGTTTGCGTGCGGATAAAGAATTCATCGCCGGGTTCCAAGTCATCTAAATGACGGAAAATCTCACCATAAATGTCATTATGTGCGGCGAGCACAACATTAGTCCCAATATCCGTCGGGTTTGCACCATTCAGCACCTGCCCTACACCCTGACGGAGTGCATCCCAATCTGTACCCTGAATAATCGTTTCGGTAATACCAAGTTTGGGAATATCCAGCGCAATAGCGGTTTCGGATGTTGGTTGTGGACGACGCGCAACCGGCTGATAAATTTCATCCTGAATACGCACACGTAAATGTGCGGGCACTTCGTCCTCATTAAACCGTGCGGTACCATTTTCAACCACATGCCCCGTCGGGAGTACAACATCGACGATACCGAGGGTGGGTGTGGGTTGGAGTGTCGGCAAGCTCGCGAGGCGTTCTTCATTCGAGGCGCGTTGCGCTTCCGCCGTCTCATCTTGCAAGCTGTTGATCGCCCCCACCATGTTTACAGCAATGAAGATCAACCCGAACACTGCGGCGACTTCTACCAATAATAGTGACCGATTGAGGAAATTCTTCCATATCCGATCTCGATGCTCACGTTGAAGCACAGCATCCGCCGCCACCACACCGGGATCATCAGTAAAACGCGGTACTATATCTTGCTTAATCGGCGGTGGTGATGTCTGTTTGCGCGCCTCTGTGCTTGCAGGCTTTTCCTCAGCCACAGGTACAGGTTCCGCTTGTGCAATAGACGGTTCGCTACCCGGCTCAAAGGGCAAAGCAAATGGCGCAGGGTCTGGTTCGGGCTCGGCTTTGGGTTGAGGTTTCGGCGGTGGGGTTGGTTTAGCAACTTTCTGCTTCTGCTCACTAATTACACGACCAGAGCGCTTCATGCGTTGGAGTTGTTGTTGGCGCGCTTCACGTTTTTTAATCGCGATGATACGTTCAAGTTCTTCGACTGATAGTTCATCTACAGGGCGCTTATCACGCATAGACAGTAATTCCCTATTTTTTTACAATACGACTGTCTATAAAATTACTGTTATCTGAGCAAATTAGCAAGTAAATTTGTATATGAAAACACCAACACTCGATAATAATGTCAAAAAATCTTTAGCACACAAGCTACTAATAGCCCATATAATAGAATGTGGATTACGTTAACCTGACAATATGGATCAATTTTGATAACTTTCGTAAGTAAGCCATAACTTTTTCTAGCCTTGTGCGGTAAGCAGTGTAAACAACGCGACTCCGCACACAGACATTGGAGACTTATTTTGGATCGCGTTGAAGAACAGCGATTATTGCAACAGGCAAAGCAAGGCGATGCTGATAGCTTCGCGATGCTATACCGGGAGCATGTACAGACTATCTTCCGTTATGTCTATCATCGTGTGAGCGATGCACAGCTCGCAGAAGACATTACCGGCGATGTGTTCACACGGGCGTTGAAAAGTATGAGCAAATATACGGACAGGGGAAAGCCGTTTGTTGCATGGTTATATCGCATCGCACATGCTCGTGTAGTTGATCATTATCGACGACAAAATAGGCGACCAAACGAGAGTGACATCGACGCAATACCAATTGCTATCAAGCCTGATATGGATGCTAATATGATGCAAAGTCATATAGCCTCTACCTTAAAACAGGCGCTTACCGCGTTAACCGAAGATCAGCAACAGGTCATCGTTTTTCGTTTTATTGAAGGGCATAGGCTTGAGGCAACAGCGGAAATCATGGGCAAAAACACGAACGCTATCAAAGCATTGCAACATCGTGCGTTGAGGGCATTAGCTAGACAACTTGAACGTAGCGGCATTGACATTGAGACCATCCTAGCGGGGTTATCGTGAGTAACGACGTAACGAACGATTACGAAGACATTTTAGAGCATTGCCTACAACACATCCTGACAGATAAGCACACTGTGGAACAATGCCTTCATGCCTATCCACAACATGCTAGGTCACTCAAGCAAGATTTAGGCATCGCTTTACTTGCCTCCCGCTTAGACGCCCCACGGATGAGCAACACGCAGGTCGACAGCCTTGAGGCGCACCTACGTCATACAATGTCAGAAGCGCATGAAAATACGTCTGCCCCTCTCAAAACACCCAAAAATGTTATTCCATTTGGCATACCACGCGCACTGAGTCGAACTGCCGCCGTTATTCTTGTTGTGATAATCGTTGTATTCGCTGGCAGTGCAGGCACAGTAGCCGCATCTTCTGACAGTATGCCTGGAGAAACACTTTATCCGGTCAAACGACTCTGGGAATCCATTATTATTGTGCTGGCAACGGTCACTGGCAATTTAGATGATGTCTGGATTCAACTGGCAGAAACCCGCCTGCTCGAAGCGCAAAACGAATACATGGAGGGTGAACTTTCTGAATCATTATTGAGTGAGCTTTATGATGCCACCGACAAAGCCATACAACATGCCGGTGGTTCAACGGAGTTGCAGGTTTACTTAGTCGTTTTAGCCGACAGCTTGGAAAATAATGCCATCACGATTGATGGTGATAGCACACATAACGAGATCATCGAATTAATCACGCCTGTTCTGGGTACTATTGAATCGTTCGATACACTTGATGCTGATGCCACATTTGCAACACCTATTGAATCAACCCAAATCATCGAGCTTTCACCAACGATGACACTTACGCTGACATTGTCTCCCACACCCACTGAAGATTCATTAACACTCACACCGGAGAATCTAGTCGGTACGGCACCAGTAGAAGCACTTATCGTAGATGCGAGTCACACACCAACCCACACAGCAACTTCGCGCATTCCCGCTACACCAACGCGCACACCAACCCCCACTGTCACAATGACGGAAACGACCTCGCCTATGATGATGCCAAGTACAACGTTTACGCCCTTGCCACCGCCAACCTTCGGCACCCCCCCCACCGCACAGGTTGGTGCGCCAGATGTATTACCATCACCGACATTTAACGCCGGCACTCCAACCCCCTTCCCCACATGGTATCCCTATCCGCGTTTAACGCAGGAAGCGTTCTATTTGACCCGTACTGCTGAATGGCAGGGCAACGACGGTGGTGGATAAAGCATTCAAAGTGAACTAAGGCTTTCGATTCACCAACTCTCCCAGTTTCGAAGGCATAATTCACCCTGTGATTTCGAGATTTTTTCAAAAGATTCACTTATTCTCTGTGAAAAAACATAGAGAGTGGAGGAAAAACTTAGGTTTGTGTCCTTCAATCGCCTCATTATAGAGCGAAAGTCCTACAATTAGATGACACTTGTTCAGTGATCTAATAACGGAGTGAGGGTAATTTCGATGTTACCATTTGTGACATCGGACATCACATCATAGCCTACAGTAATAGAGGTATAGCCATTAGACCCTATGTATAGATGAATATGCGGATTACCATCACCATAGGCGCCCGGACGATTGGAGTAAATCGTAAATTTGCCGTCAATATCCGTATAAACTGTCCCCTGTTGCGTACCATCATATACACCATCATGGTTAGTCATATCGAACATGACAGTAACATTGGATAAAGGCTCGCACATCTCCGCATCGCGAACCGTTCCCATGAGTACATGTTCATCTCCGGTCACATTTCGCTCAGGATAAGGTGGATCACTGAGTGCATCAATTTGACGGTTCCAAACGGTCATTTCACAGTCAGGCGGTGTAGTAAGTGGCACCATCGCAAATACATCGCATCCAGTACATAATATCAAAGTTCCCAAATTTGCTATAGCACACGTACACTTAAACAGTGATGCTAAACGTCGAATAATTGCATATGAATATACGATCATAAGCTACCCTTTTGACTATACTTACATAAAAATCATTGTAAATTATTTTTAAAGGAGCGCAAATCAAAAATGATGAATCGTGACAAAAACTCCACTTTAGTTTAAGAAATGCAATACTACGATAAACTTGTGAAAAAAATCCTAAAAACACTGTAGAGCGATCATTTGAGCCCAACATTATGGTAGACTGTCAACAGTTCTAATTCAGTTATTGATTTTCAAAAGTTTCGAAGTCAGAAGGATAGGATCATATGAAAAATATCTGCGTCATTGGTACCGGATACGTTGGGCTAATTAACGGCACATGTTTTGCTGATCTCGGCAATAATGTTGTGACAGTAGACATTGACAAGAACAAAATTGAATCATTAAAACGTGGCGAAATGCCAATCTACGAACCGGGCTTAGCAGAAATGGTTGAGCGCAATGTTACTGCCGGACGCTTAAACTTTACAACCTCATACGAAGAAGGCTTGAATGATGCCGATTTCGTATTTATCTGTGTCGGTACACCATCCGGTGTAGACGGCGAGGCAGATCTCAAATATGTACGCTCCGCCGCAGAGAGCATCGCTAAACTCATGGATCATGAGCTGGTAATCATCAACAAGTCTACCGTGCCAGTAGGTACCGGTGACTGGGTGTCTGACATCATAAAGGCACATCAGCCAGAACCAATTGCATTCAGTGTTGTAAGTTGTCCTGAATTCCTGCGTGAAGGTTCCGCTGTGCTCGATTTCATGATTACAGATCGTACCGTCCTCGGTTCAACCAATCAGGATGCCGCAGAAGCTGTGGCACAACTATACATCCCACTCCGCAAGCCGATTGTTATGACCGACCTGCGTACCGCAGAAATGATTAAATATGCATCGAACGCCTTCCTCGCCACCAAGATCAGCTTCATAAACGAAATGGCGATCATTTGCGAACGCCTTGGCGCTGATGTGATCGAGGTCGCCGAAGGAATGGGCTTCGATAAACGTATTGGACCGCACTTCTTACAAGCCGGTATCGGTTATGGCGGTAGCTGTTTCCCGAAAGATGTTAAAGCTCTGCACTATATGGCAGAAACTCACGGTATGCACCCACAACTGTTAACCGCAGTCATGGACATCAACGCCTTTATGCGTAAGCACGTCATCGACAAGATCGAAGAAATGCTCGGCGATGACCTGAGTGGTAAAACCGTCGGTGTACTCGGACTTGCCTTCAAAGAAAATACCGATGACATGCGCGAATCACCATCACTGACCGTCATCGAACACCTGCTCAAACGAGGTGCTAAAGTCCGCGCTTATGACCCTGTTGCGATGGATCATGCATCGAGCATGTTGCCAGATGTTGAAATGGTCGAAAACGCCTATAAACTTGCAGATGGTGTGGATGCATTAGTACTGACGACACCATGGAACGAGTTCAAACAACTGGATATGGAGCGCATCCGTGACTTGATGAACCAACCAATCGTTGTCGACGGTAAGAACATCTATGATCCAGACAAGATGAAAGAAATGGGCTTCAAATACCGCAGTGTTGGTCGTGGATATAACGGTGTTGGTATCAACAATTCCGATGAAACCACCCCTCAAACACGCATCAACGGCAATGGCAAACATGAAACTGGTAAAGTCGTAGACAACATGACCAGCGCCTAACGCGCATCAGACATTCATCAATAAGCAATACCTGAAGAGATATGGCAATGCCGTATCTCTTTTTCGTATTCAGCTATGCTATAATTGCTGGCTTTACGAATTATCATAACGAGATCTATGGATAACACAACAAAACACACGCTTAATAACGGTTTGACCGTTTTTTTCAAAGAAGTTCATGTCGCACCTATCATTAGCCTGTGGCTAGCATATCGTGTAGGGAGTAGAAATGAACCTACCGGCAAAACAGGCATTTCTCATTGGGTGGAGCACATGATGTTTAAAGGCACAGAAGCCTATCCAACTGGTGTCTTAGACCGCCTCATAGATCGTATCGGTGGGCGCTGGAATGCTTTCACATCGTTAGATTGCACTATGTATTATCACACGCTACCCGCTGAATATATTGATCTCGCTTTAGATGCAGAAGCTGATCGTATGCACAACGCTATTTTTTCGCTGGACGATACTAAATCAGAACGCACGGTCATTATTGCTGAACGACAAGGAAGCGAGAACGAACCCCTTTTCTGGTTACGGGAAGAAATGAATAGTATTGCCTTTCGTGTACATGGCTATCATCATCAGGTAATTGGTGATATGGCAGATTTGCATACCATGACACGCGACAATCTCTACGCACATTACCAAAACCACTACACACCAGAAAATGCTGTTATGGTGATTGTCGGCGCATTCAACACACCGGAAATGATTGAAAAAGTTGAACACCATTTCGGGAGTATTTCTGTCGCTCCAGCACCAAAATTATTTGTGCGTCCAGAACCTGAACTGCAAGGTGAAAGACGGGTAATGGTACATCGTCCGGGTAATACCGCATTTCTCCGCGTTGCCTATCGCACACCATCGGCGACCCATGATGATTGGTTTAAGCTAGATATGCTAGATAGCATTCTCACTGGCGCGGGCGGTGGTATAGATAATAAAACAAGTCGTCTGTATCAGGCATTAGTCGCCTCGGAAATTGCCGCAGGTGTGAGTGGTGGGCTGAACGAAACTATTGACCCCTACCAATATGCAATTACGGTCACTATTTTGGATGGTCGCACAATCGAAGAAGCGGAAGAGGCACTGTATGAATCACTTCACCACATCATCGAAAATGGTGTTGATGAACGCGAACTCACCAAAGCGAAGAAACAAGCCCGTGCCGCCTATGCGTATGAGATGGAAAGCGTCAGTAATCAAGCCTATTGGATCGCACAGTCTTATATTCTTGATGAGCCAGACTGGTATTTACGGTATCTTGAACGCATCGATGCCGTCACTATTTCAGATATTCAAGATGTTGCAACCCGTTATTTACACGCCAATAATCGTGTCGTTGGCTGGCTTGTACCCACTGGCATGGAGACAGACTCATGATCGAAAAACCCACAAAATACAGCTTACCAAACGAATCTAATATTCTGCGCGCAACATTGGCTAACGGCATCACTGCGCTTGTATACGAAAACCCAAATGTGCAATCAGTTGTGGTCGCAGGTGCATTAGACGCAGGTAGTCTGTTCGAATCGCCCCAACAAAACGGCTTGTCAGCAATGGTTGCCGGTGCGCTAGAGAGAGGGACAACAAATCGTGATTTTGATACCTTACATACTATTCTTGAAGAAAATGCCGCAGATTTGCACGTTGGCGCAGGCAAACATAAAACGCGTTTTGGCGGTAAAGCCTTAGCGGAGGATTTTCCTCTCCTAGTCGAATTACTTGCGGATACATTACGAAATCCGGCATTCACTGAAATACAAGTCGAACGTTTACGTGGGGAATGGTTAACAGGGCTACAATATCGTGAACAGGATACCAGTTGGCAGGCATCGCGCAGCTTCCGTGAAACACTCTATCCGGTGGATCATCCCTACCATTACGGCAGTCAGGGCACATTAGACACCATACCCAAATTGACTATCGACGACTTGCGCCAATTTCATACACAGCATTATGGTCCACAAAGGATGATTATTGTAGTCGTCGGGGCGATCAACGCGACATTTGCTCTAGACACAGTAAAGCGCAATTTCGCAGATTGGGATAATTCTGCTCAAAAAAGCCCGATCACACTACCAGAATTGCCCACAATGGCACAACCACGTCGCACAAGTGTGATTGTGCCGGGTAAATATCAGGCAAATATTATCATTGGGAGTATCGGTCCATCACGTTTTGACCCGGATTATCGACCTGCAAATCTTGCCAATAGCATCCTGGGGCAGTTCGGCATGATGGGACGTATCGGCGAAGTGGTGCGAGAACGTGAAGGATTGGCATATTATGCAGGTAGTCAGATCAATGGTGGACATGGTCCCGGATCATGGACAATTAATGCCGGGGTTGATCCCGCAGATGTTGAACGTGCGATTGCCTTATGCCTCGAAGAAATTGAACGTATCACTACAGAACCAGTCAGCGATGATGACCTAACAGACAATCAATCATACTATATCGGACGCTTACCCTTACAACTGGAAAATAATGAAGGTTTAGCTGGCGCGATCCTGACTATAGAGATGTTCCAATTAGGGCTTAATTACCTACTAAACTACCGCGATATAATATTAGAGTTGACAAAAACAGATCTACTACGCGCAACACAGCGATTCTTATCACCCGAATCGTTAGTGATTAGTGTAGCTGGGCCTGGTAATCAGAATGATGAAACAGTTGATTAAAGGCAAAATTCACATGAAGGCAGTATCAGTAAGAATTCTACTCATCAGTATGATGCTTATTTTTAGTGGGCAAATCGTGGCGCAGGATGACTCAACGGATACAAGCGATATCGTACGCACCCGTACAGGCGCACCCGACCCCGCTGATTTCCGCCTAGTCGAGGTCATCAATGGTTTACAAACCCCACTCTATGCCACAGGTGCGGGTGATGATTCCGGCAGATTATTCGTGCTGGAACAAAGCGGGCGCATCTGGATTTTACAAAATGACATTCTGCAAAGCACGCCCTTTATTGACTTATCCGGCGCGGTCAGTCAGGATGTCTTGAATGGCTACTCCGAACGTGGTTTGCTCGGGTTAGCGTTCCACCCTAATTTCAGCGAAAACGGCTATTTCTTTGTGAATTTCACAGATCGAAGCGGCAACACACAAATTGCCCGCCTTACTATCTCAGAAGACAACCCCAACCTTGCGGAGATGAGCAGTATCGAAATTTTATTGTCCATTTCTCAGCCATATTCGAATCATAATGGCGGACACATCGCATTTGGACCGGATGGGTATCTATACATCGCCGTCGGTGATGGTGGACGGCGCGACGACCCACTTAGCGCTGGACAAGACCCTTCCACGCTGTTAGGCACCATTTTACGCATTGATGTTGACAATCCTAATGAAGATAATCCTTATAGTATTCCAGAGGATAATCCGGTAACCGAAGACCCGAACTTTGCACCGGAAGTATGGGCATATGGGCTAAGAAATGTTTGGCGCTTCTCATTTGATCGTGCCACTGGCGATATGTATCTCGGTGATGTTGGGCAAGATATTGTTGAAGAAATCAACTTTGTAGCCGCAGATAGCGACAATGGTATAAACTTTGGTTGGCCCGCTTTCGAAGGCAACCGCACATATATCGGCAGTGCAAGCTCTGATGTCGATATGCCAATCGCGGTTTACGAGCATAGCTTAGGCTGTTCAATCACATCCGGCTATATGTATCGAGGCGAAGCTATACCATCCTTACAGGGCGCTTTCCTATACAGTGATTTTTGTAGCGGAAGACTTTGGAGCACATGGTTAAACGAAGATGGAGACTGGCAGGATGCAGAAATCATGCTCACAGGCAGTCCGGTCAGTTCATTTGGTGAGGACGACAATGGTGAGCTCTATCTTATCGATTACACAGGTATCATTTATCGTTTCGAACCATCCGCATAGAGTTACCTAGAAAGCGATCAAAGCAAACGGCACTTGTTGTGAAAAACTCCACTATCAGCAGTGCCGTTCCTCTGTTATATTTAATAATAGAATAGTAATATGCAAAGTTTTGTGATTATCAACGGGTGCTTAGGATAATTTTTCAATACGGCGAATGAAAAAACACCATCGCTTTGAGGCGAAAATGCGGATATTTTTGTGCGTGTATTGCTTCATAATGCACACTATGTGATATTTGCATTATGGTCACTATTACAATTTCGAGCGTGGTAATTTGGTTAATTCACATGAAAAACTAGCGTAAAAATTGTGTAAATTTTCCACAAGTATATAACCAATATTTGCATACCTTAACATTGTGTTATATTCTTATTTTTAAATATGTTCCATGTGACTCGGAAAGAGGTGAGTATTATGAGTCCGGAAGTCAGTATATTGAAACAAGCCACTGAACATTACAACGAACCGGACTGGCTAGATGCGAATGCAGATTCATTGCATGAAACACTCTCTAAGTCCTTCAAAAATGCGACAGTACCAGGAGAGGCGACCAACACCTTTCTCATGGTTTATCCTTATGCGATTCAAACGGGTGAGGTAAAACGATGGAGTAAGCTCCTGCAAGATGCGCTGTCATTGCAAAATGACTTCGATGCCACACAAGATCGCATCGCGCTTCAACATAAAACACCGCTAGCAAATTATTTGATCTCTGAATCAGATAAAGAGCTAAACGCAGAGTTTAAACTCGCTATGCGTCGCGCAAGAAAACGCCTTAAACCTGGTAGCATCTTAAAGGCGTATCTAGACATATTTAAATCACAGTTTTTGCACCAATCAGAGGCTTTCACGCCAGACGCTGTCCAAAGTGCGATCACACTTGGTCGTCAAGTCAACTTACCAGAATGTTATGCTGAGTTATACCTCGCCCTTGCGTATGCCTATCACGGTTGGGGCGATTATGCGCGTGCAATTGACTATGCACAACTTGCCTATGATTACTTTGTATCGAATAAAGATAATCTTCAAGCTGGGATTAGTGCCTACATAAGCGCAATATCATACCGTTTGGTTGCCGATGGTGCCAAAAATACTGAAGCTCACGAAAATGCCCTATCCTGGTTAGATACTGCATCACAGCATTATAGTAAGGTTGACAAACCAGAGTATCAAATTGGTATCTTGAATGAAAAAGCGGCTTTCTTACTGCTTAGTGGCGATTTAGAAGCCTCTCAACAATGGTATGAGCTTGCATTACAAGAAGCAACCGCCATCAATCATCAACTGTTCACCGCGATTATCCGACATGGACTAGGTGATGTCTTGGCAAAACGGCGCGAACATGAAGGGGCATGGAATCTGCTAGATCAAGCAGATCAACATTTTGAAAGTGTCGGCTTGCAAATACGACGTGCGGCTGTTCTATATTCCAAAGCATTTAACGACTATTTGCAAAACAACAAAGATGGTGCGTTAATGTTCTTGCATCCGGCACGAGACATCGTTGAAGGCTTGCCGGAGAGTAAAGCCAAAGCCGAATTACTTAAAAAAATCAACATTAGTATCAACACCCTCAGTAGCTAACACAATTTTCTATTTCATCTAAAAATAACAACGCCCGCCATGATACATGACGGGCTGTTGTTTACCTAATAACGATGCTTCTAGCAGTAAGGCGGTGGTACGGTCGGCGGTGTTGGATCCGGCATAATCATCACTCCTTAAAGGTTATCGTTTTCGATACCTCTAAGGTCTCAAATTTGCGGATTTGAGTCAGCCGGATTCGGACAGAAAACGGACACAATTCGGACAGATTGTGTTCGGTGGTTAATCGTCTACGTTCAGTGGGCTTATCGACTTGGAAAGAATTGCCTTTGGTTCTATAGTTGTAATATGACTTCATGAACCGGATTGATAAACTTTAAGGCACGCCATGAACACGATTGCCCGGCGCATCGCGATTTTTATACTGCTATTGTTCCCGTTGACGCTAAACGCACAGGATGATGAACCACCTGTGCCGGATTATCGCGTCAGCACTACATCCTCGCCCGTAACCATTACTGATACAGAAATAGTGATTTCAGTGGTGGTCTATAACAGTGGTGGAGACGCAACCACACAAACAACGCTCGAACTAAGCGATATTCGTCGCGGAGATGTGCTTACAAGTGAAACCCTCGTACCAATCGATTCCGGCTCCAATACGCCGATAGAGCTACGGTTAGATGTCGCGCAGTTTGAACCAGGGGAAGAGCTGACGTTGTGGGTCACCGTTGATAGCGATAATCTGAACGATGAAGTTAACGCAACGCTATTCAACAATAATGCCACCCTGCCCCTAATTACCATTCCTCAGAGTACAACATCATCAGATTCTGACGATGATTCACCCACCTCTACCTCAGAGACTGACACCAATTCAATTATCACTATCCCAATTCTGGAAACAGAAATTGACACATCAGACCGCGATCAAATGTTAATTGTCGCCGGCATACTGGCATCGATTCTCATCATTACGATTATTCTCTTACTGATCGTGCGGACACTGACGAGGCGAGCACCCCCCTTTGGGAATTGGCAACCGCCCTACGCAACCATGCCACCAATGGATCCAAACTCGACCTTTGGTCGTCGCCAGATGTGGCAACAACATGCACAAAACAATACGTTACCGCCACCCTCAAGTGAACATAGTGTGTTTGCGCGTAAATTGTTGATGGGTATGGATGGATATTATTTATCGGGGTGGAAGTTCGCGGCGTTACGCCTCACACAATATGATATGTACGGACGTGTCTCCCGCAGTGAAGTCCTCGCACAGAAGAGCCAGCTCAAGCGCCTGAACGCAATTGCACGTAAAGCCGACACCTACAGCGCTGAACAGATCAGAAAACGGGTAAAAGGCATCAGCAAAAGGCTTGCGAAGGAAATTAGGAGCAAAATCCGCAAACGGAGTGCCCTGTTACCCATTGCGCTCGATGTACGTTTGAATGGCACACATGGCGAGGGACGAATTATTTTCGAGCTATATCAACAAGCCGCTCAGGGTTTTCAACAAATTGACCAATGGGAACCAGAAATGACAGTGGTCAGTCATACCATCCATGAAACCTATACATTCACCATCAGCGGGCAAACACCGACTGAAACGTATAATCAGTTTAAAAAACGCCTTGCAGATGATTTTGCGGGTGCGCTGACCGTGCTGTTCTTACCACAAGTTCCGGGCACAACCGAGGTGATGACTTCATCGAACACACAACCTGTAGCGATCAACACAGAAACACCCATGTAGCGCTCTTGCATGATGATTATGACTTAAACTGAATCACGCCACGCTGTCCGTTCACACGCCATGCGTCGTCAATGCCGTTGAGTTTTGCATCTAACCCTGTCTTTAATCCGGCGATAGGATCACTTTTAAGCGTGCGTAACGCCAATAAGGGCGCGGGAAAATACCCCGTTACGGTAGAAAATGGCGTGTCGGCTTGCCATACAGCATCACCTACCATACGCCGATAATTGGCATCGCCCTTGATGATGACCAGACGAGCATCGCTAAATCCGCGAACCATATTTTCCGGGATTTCCCATAACCATTGACTGCTGTTCCAGAAGAAATCTGGCAACAGGCGCAATCTGCCACGCTCGACATAAGCATGCAAACGCTTACCGACATCGGCGTAGATACCGCCTCGATTATCCAGCATAGCAATAAAATGCATCACATCAGCCGGAATTGCATCGCTGACAAACGTGGGATGCATCTTGAGGTGTAAAATCACCTCTTCGACGATATTATCGGTCAACAGACGATCAGCAAGCGCCAAATCCATCGTCAACTCTGTGCCTGCGTTATCCACAATAATGTGTACAGCCCCCACCCCATTGATGATTTGAGTCGTCACCACTTCAACATTATCAACGATTAAATCATCCTCTCTTACCGTCGTTCCACGTTTGAGCGAGGCTTCAAAGCTAAGGTCTATCCGGTTACCCCACAACGCAAGGCTCAACAATTCGCCGATTGTTTCTTGTGGAGAAGCATCAATCTCCAACGCAGTTTTGAGCAATTGCCACGGCAGGTCACTCGCATATTCCTTATGCTTATTCGGTGCGAATGGATCACGTCCGGTTTCAAACCAGCGCGTCATTTCGATCACACGGCGATAATAATACGTTTCGGCAAAAAACCATTGTGTGTTCAGCCAGGTTTCTGTACTACGCGCTTCTACGGAGTCAACCCAATGTGCATAATCCGGCGCGAAGGCATGCAACATCACTATCGGCGCATCACTGCTAATTTCCCGTTTTAAAGCGAGTAAGCCCTGTTGAATTGAGGCTGGATAATCTGGATTATTTGCCAGAATCGCGTCAATGCCTTCCGGTACACGGCGCGTCATGGTGTCATGGGCAAAGGCATTACTCATATCGGTACGGATCGGTGCGGGACGCTGCGGTGGTGAATGCAACATATCTAATTTTTCTCCTCAAAGACACTATGACGCGGATTGTATGGCATTCTGTTCCAGCTCACGAGCACGGGTGATCGCGTTCCAGCTTAAACCCTGCCGTGCCAGAAAGCCAAATCCCGCTAGCGTGACCGGCAACCAGATCACCACATGCACCGTCACAGCATAGCCTAAGGCGGCGGCGTCTTCAATGCCAGCACCTACTAGTACTGCTGGAACAAAATACTCAAATATACCAATTTGCCCTGGAGAAGCAGGGATTAAGCCAGCAAGGTTAACTGTACCGACAGTAATCAGCATAACGGCATAGCTCAGTTCAAACCCGAAGGCGAACGAAACCAACCAGTACACACTGGCTTCTAACGCCCATGTTGCATATGAGCTGATAACAGTGCCCGTTAAATAAGCTGGATTACGCAAATCCTCCAAGCCAATGATGACATCTTCGCTAAGATTTTGCACAAGATCACCAATTCTGCCCGGCAATAATCCGCTGACGACCGCCACCAATCGGCGCAATAAATCAGGACGTGTGGCAAGTAACAAAAACACAGCTAGCGCGGACAGGAAAATAGGCGCGGCAAACGTCGCCACATTACGCACATCGTCGGAGGCATTATCCACAAACAACAATGGCACAATGATGAAGGTTAACATCACCAGACCATCAAACACTCGCTCCACCAGCACCGTCGTCGTACCTTTAACAATCGGAATGTCTTCGTTGCGCTTGAGCAGATAAATTCGCAACGCTTCCCCACTTCGAAACGGGTAAACATTGTTGCCCATGTAGCCGATGCACACCAGCGGATACAACCGCCGTAGAGACACAAATTTCACCGCACGTAACAAAAATTGCCAGCGCAGTGTAATCACCGATACCGCGACAAAATACCACAGACCGGCTATTACGAGCAATGCGATGTTCACATTACGGATTTCATCTAATACGGTTACAGGGTCTAATTCGCGGAATGCGAACCAGAGGAAAACCATGCTAATCAGTAAACCGATCAACACAGCGATTTTTTGCTTATTGCTCATGGAGTCTCTCTAATTGAAAATCATCACCATGCCATTGTAGCAGGGCGAATGAGGAATAATAGCCATAGATTACGACTATCTAAGGTAATGATTCAATTGCAATCTGACCGGACGGTGCGGTGATGATGTAACGCAGGCTTAATTCCGCATCTGCATAATCTCGCGCTTCTAGCACATCACCCACAAGGTACAGATACCGTATATCATCGAACTGAGGATCAATCCCACTCCCCTGACGATTTAGCTCAAACCGCACAGATACGCTATCCGGCACGAACACGGTTACATCACCATTTTCGGCTATGATATTACCCGGTTGTTCGGCAGCATTCGGCGATAGAGGCATATATTCTGGCAAGGTCACACCGATATTGCCATCGGCGGAACTTACGTTCAAACGCTCCAGTGATATTGTGCTCATATCGAGCAAAGTATTACCGGTATCGCCATCAAATGCGAGCGCTAACGGCAAATCAGCAGGAATTAACAACTCAAGTCGCCCACGTCCGATATTCTCTAGTATAGGGAAATCGCGTAACGGTGTTTCACTAAATGTGAACGTACCACGCCCTTCAGCATCTTCAGCATAATCAAGCGTCAGGTCACTTTCAACACTGCCGACAAATTCGCCACTGATCGTGCGGGCAGTATCCGATACACGAATTTCCACGTCAGTATCCAGCGTTTGAATATTAATCTGCAACAATGTCACGGAGTCACTGATCGTCTGATCAATAATCTGCTGTTGCCCGTCCTGGAATTGACCGGATTGGTTGGAAAATGCCGTTAATGCCACCCCAGCTGTGACTAAGACAGTGATAATCAATGCCAAAATGGTACCCAATGGCACACGCGATGGCAGAATAATGCTCAAACCAGCGAAGATCAACACAGCCGGTAACACACGGACGAAAATATCGTAAAGTCCTTCAGGAATGTTGCCAAGCGCGTTCAATAACACAAACGCCGCTATCCCAACAAAAACGACACCCCATAATACGTTAAGCTGACGTGATGACTGCATCTTAACCCCTCACTAGACGCAGAAATAAAATAATGCTCAATACTATCCCGACAATCGGGTACAGCAACGCCTGTCCGTCAGTTCCGTTCAGATTACCTGTCAGGTGTAAACCCCATGCGCCAACGATCACCAGCACAGTGACAACAAAAAGCAACACGTCAATCACGCTCGTACGCTGATTAGAAATGAGCGATTCCTGTGGTAAGACCCACCATAACCCGACATACAGCGCAAGACCAACACCGAGGCTGGCAATAGCAAAAATAATAAAAATGACGCGCAGAATCCATGAATTTACGCGCCAGCTTGATCCGAGTCCACCGCAAACACCGCCGAAGACTCTATCGGCAAAACTTCTCGTCATAAATGTGCTCGACTTTATATTATGATTGCGAATTTGGACGGACAAAGCGCACTAATGTGCGAATACGGGCAAATTCCACTTCATCACCATCACGCAAGCGATACTTACGGCGTGCTGTCAATTGAAAACCATTGATCCGTGTGCCGTTGGTACTGCCTAAATCTTCAATATACAGGCTTCCATTATGGTGTGTAATCGCCGCATGTTGACGGGAAATACCATGTTGGTATGCACCATAGGGCGTTAAGTCAAAACCCGGGGGTTTCGCGCTCTCGCCTTCTGCTGAACGCCCGACAATAATCACACTTTTCATCTCGAGCATGACCATTCGCTCGCCAATTTTGAATTCTAAGCCCCAATCTGGACCCAGAATACTCGTCTGTGGGCGCGGTGCACGGTCTGCCATAGGTTTAGCCTCTGGCGAACCGAGAAAACTCGTATCTTTTTTGCTGATGTGTCCATTATCTTCACGGTCTTTATCTGACACGCCAGTAACCTTACTTCTCTGTGAGTAGACGACTAATGTTCATAAGTTTACCATCTTTACCC
>DAOTXB010000617.1:0-3623 GCA_034435575.1 Anaerolineae bacterium | reverse complement strand
AGCGGGGGCGGTGGGTGTCGAGTGATCCGGCGATGGATGGGTTGAATTGGTATGGGTATGGAGGAAATAACCCCATCTTCTATGTTGATCCGGATGGTTTGGAGATCGTTCCCGTTAGATCGAATACGCACCAACAAGATTATACTACTGAAATTGCGCAGAGCGGTGAAACTATTTATGATCAAGGGTGCGTGATTGAAGCAATGGCACGAATCGCGAGTGGTATGACAGGTGATACATATACAGCAAATACTGTAGCCGAAATTGCGGAGATGAACGAATTGTTTTCAGGTGAACTTGGTAATGAATTGACCACATCGAACCAAGCAAAATTACTGTCTTTGATTACCGGTCAGAATGTCGAATTTGGGTCGATTGAGGGAGAAGCACAAGGAATTAAAGATATGGTTTCATATTTGGATAATCGCAATGATTTAGATTTTTTTGTTACTGCGAGAATAGAAACATATGGCTCTGAAGATGCTGATGCTCGCTATGAACATACAGTGAATATAAATAGGGGATTGACTAGTTTTGATTATTTAATGGGGATTGATGAGCAGCCGGTCAATGATACTAGCCGTAGAGATCGTGACTTTGTAGGTGATAGTGAGTGGCGATCCGGACCAAGGGAACAGCTGCTAAGAGTTGACTATTTCTATATACGAGAGGATTAGTTGTGAGAATGAAGATAATGTTGCTCTATATTGTGGTTATTGTATTTAACATCTATCCTGATGAATCAAGAGCGCAATACACTATGCCATACCCGATACGGGAATATAGTTGCACTTTGTATCCCTATTCATTTGAATATGTGAGTAATGGTACTGTTAAAAAAATTGTATACAATGAAGACGTAACTTTTAATTTTGACGGCTCTTCCACAAAGCCTAGTAGTGAAAAATGCATTGAATACGATCAAGATGGCAGAATATCAAGATTTCAAGCGAGCGGAGATGGGATAAAAATCGAGAACAACTATCGGTATTCTGCTGACGGTAGCTGGATTATTGAGAAGCATCAATCTGATAATCACCAACTAGTAGATAGGAAAGTTGTAAGTATTGAAAGGGTGAAAGACACGGATGATGAGATCAAATACCGATATGGTGACCAGAACAATGAGATAAATAGCGAACTCATATTGAAGAAAGAAAATTCAATAATAACTATTACTACTTTAGATCTCTACGAACGCACAATAAGGTATGATTTCGATGAGACCGGATTACTATTGTCAATAAAGAAATTTGATCGCTGGTATAAGAACGAGAGATTAAATTCTCTTACTCAGGAAATTGTCGAGTATACGAATGGAGCGGTATCTACAATAACATGGTATGCAGCAGATCAAGAGCTAAGCAAACTATATGATTTTCAATGGAATGAAACAACTGGATTATTAGATACAATACAAATTGAAGATTATAGCAATGACGCTCAATACATCCGATCATATATTTTTAGCAAGTATGATGAGAATAGTAACTGGACAAGAATTGAATTTGAAGTGAAGGAAGCAGGTGTAGTAGTGTATACAAAAGTTGGAAATAGATCCATTGAGTATTGGTAGAGCGAGTCATACCATGGGCGATGGTTTCAATTCTTTAATTTTATGGCGCCTAACGAAAGCTTTTTGACAGTGTAAACAATAGAAATACCGATGACGAGTGTTGCCAGTTTTTTCTTTTCTATGATTGACTGGTAAGATGCCTTGGCTATCAGCAGAACATGTTGGCCTCGTAATGATTCATGTGAGTGGAGGAGAATGAGTATAGAACCTACACTAGTTTTTGGAATAATTTTTGCGCTGTTAGGTTTCTTATGCATGTTATCAATTCTAATCATTCTTTTTTCACAAGCCATTAAAGCAAGTAAAGTCGATGCATTGAAAGCTGGCATGATTTTCAGAGCAGGAGGAAAAATAGGAAAATATAACATCACTTTCCCTTTCATCAAAGTTAATATTTCTGAGAAAAGAATAGATATTGAGTATACAGGAAGAAACATATCATTATTAAAAAGATCAAACTATGCGATTGAATTGCTTGATGGACTATTTTCGCAAGGAGTTAGGATCAAATCCGGGATAGACGATATCATTCTTTGGTCGCCATATGCACCATTGATAATGAAGTTTTTGAATGAGAGTCAATCTCATGTATAGTGTGCGAACTACAAAGCATGAAACGACTCTACTCAATTGTAGGGCCTGTCAAGTATTTTGTGTAAATCTCCTTAGACCGTTATCCGGCCTTCAAACTTTATTGCCAGATAATTCAGTGCCTGACTCCACTCCCTGATGGGCATCGTCCATTTCTTCTCGATATTCTGGAGTGCCATAAATACCAGCTTCAATGCAGATTCCGACGACGGAAACGATAAACGATTTTTGGTTACCTTCCTGATGCTGTAGTTCATCGACTCAATCGCATTCGTTGTATATATCACCTTCCGGATTTCCGGCGGATATTCAAGAAACGGTACCAAGTCCGTCCAGCGCTGCTGCCAGCTACGGGTTATCATCGGATATTTTTCATCCCATTTCGCACCAAACTCATCAAGTCTCATGAGTGCAGCCTCTTCGGTCGGCGCTGTATAAACTAACTTTAGGTCTGCCGCTACCTGACGACGATCCTTGTACGGAACAAACTTGAGAGCCGTTCTTACCGCATGGACAATACACAACTGCACATCCGTAGCGGGAAACACAGTCCTGATGGCTTCAGGGAAGCCCGTCAGCCCACCAACCGCAGCTATCAGGATATCCTGAACGCCTCGGTTTTTCAGCTCGGTAATGAGCCCGAGCCAGAACTTCGCTCCTTCACTCTCGCCCAGCCAGAGGCCCAACAGCTCCTTCTTGCCCTCCAAGTTGACAGCAAGCGCCAGATAGATCGAGCGCTTCGCTACATGACCGTTATTACGTACCTTCACGACGATAGCATCAAAAAACACGATCGGATACACCGGATCGAGCTCTCGGTTCCGCCAGGCCTCAAGGTGATCGCTGACGCCGTCGGTTACCGACGTTATGAACCGCGGAGAAACCTCCGTTCCATAGATCTCCTTCAGATGCCCGGTAATCTCACGGTTTGTCATTCCACGGGCATACATGGAGAGGATCTTGTCGCTGAAGCCAGGAATCTCGCGTTGGTGCTTCCCGATGATCTTCGGCTCGAAGCTTGCATCGCGGTCTCGAGGAATATCAATCTCGACTGTTCCCTGGTCAGTTCTCAGATTCTTACGACTGTTTCCGTTGCGACGGTTCTCGGTGTTTTTACCTCCAGCCTGGTGCTTGTCGTACCCCAGATGCTCAGTTAACTCGCTACCTAAAGCCGCCTCAATCAACCCCTTCTGAAGCTGCTTGAGGATACCTTCGTCTCCCAGGAGATCCTCAGGGTTCTTGTACTCCTTTAACAACTCCTGAATCAGTTCCTTAGAAATAGCCATTCTTGCTCCTCCTTATAGAGCTCGGCTATTTACACAAAATATCTTACACCCTCCAATTGTATTATATTCTTCAACCGCCGAATGAACGAATTGAGCTGCGTCCCGCTACACGCAGGCGTCGCGGGACGTCTGCTCCAATTCAATGATTCGGCGGCGCCTTTAAAAAGTTC
>DAOTXB010000616.1:0-3777 GCA_034435575.1 Anaerolineae bacterium | reverse complement strand
AGATTACCGAACGACAGAGTCTATGACCACACGCTTACGCCTAGTGATGATCCTGTTAGGCGCATTGCTTGTAGCGGCAACGTACACCTTTCCGCTATGGCAACCGCTATTGATACAGGAAACAGTTGAGGAGAGCTTCCCCGGTCTGGTGGAGGAACTGCAACCCGCCTATCGTGAACTGCCCGCTACGGAGCGTCGTCTGTATCTGCAAATGCGTCAGGAATTACCACAGCAGGCATTGGCATTACTGCGCGCACAATTAGCAGATGAGGTTTTAGTCTCGGCGGAACAACAGGTACGCCCCAATATTGATACCGCCGTGCTGATTCGACGCGGGACTTTCGTTACTCTTGACGCGGATAATGAAGCCATTGAAGACTTATTGATTGACCCTGAACTGTTATCTCCCTACCAAAACACCTTATGGCGGGTTGAAGGTACAGTGACGATCTATGAATTTCAGGATAATAGTAAATTGCTATGGCTGAGTGAATTTGTGACCACGCCCGGAAGCGACTTGCGTGTTGCGCTGGTGCGCGATCCTTTCCCGTTGAGCTTTTCTGCGATGGGAGCAGATTTCATTGACTTCCCGTTAGTTGGTGATATTGGTGCTCAAGGAGTGATGATTGGCGCAGATATTGACATTAACGGTTACGAAAGTATCGTGATTTATGATGCCCGTTGGCAGGTTGTTTTTGGTATTACGCCACTTTAGGCACCACGCCATCTTTGTTAAAAGTGAAGATAGAGAATGAAGACTAACTTATGCAAGATCCTGTATTTTCTATAACCACATTAGCGCGTCCGCTCGTGCCAAAACATCCGACCAATCGTGCGATTATCATCCTGACTGTGCTCGCTACGATTCTGGCATTAGCGCTGGTCTTGTTGGATGGTGGCAGTTTCGGCTCGGCGCTCAGATCCGCTTTTTCATCCGGCGTGACGGTGCTTCTCACATGGATGATCGGGCGAGAGGTTGACCCGGAATATGACCTTTCGGCATTTGTTGGGGTTGGGCTGGCGTTTCTGGCGATTTTGTTGCAAACCACACCGCCTGCGTTGCTCGTCTTAGGGATACTTTTGCCCATTCTACGGATTGTGAACCGGACGGTTGGTCCGCCTGCTCTGCGGTTAGATACGGCAATCATCGTGGTCGGGGCGTTGATTCTGGTATTCTTGGGGCGCTGGCAACTCGCTCTGGTGGCGGGCGCGGCACTTGCGATGGATGGTGTGTTATCGCCCGCGCATCGTTTTCATCTTTTTGTCTCGCCGGTGGTGGTAGTGGGATTGGCACTGTATGCGCTGATTAGTGGTATAGACCCTGCTCAAAGCATAACACTCCCCTATTTGCTCGGCGCGATTGCGATCACTATTTTGTCGATTTACGTACTTATCAACACGCGCACACTGACCGTTCGGGCAGATTTAACCCGTCGCCCATTAATTCTCACACGGGTGCGGGCGGGCATGATCGTGGCATTAATAGCGGTATGGCTTTATATGTGGAATGGTGATGCGGGTGTGCAGGCAATGAGTCCGTTGTGGATGACCCTGCTGGGCGTGGGGATTTACCGCGTGGTACAGGTGCAAATTCTTAAGCGGTGAATCTGCCCTATTCACATCAGCCCAAACTTTGTTATAATTCTGTGCGCTGTGGGCAAGAACACAGCAACAAATCGATAGCTTATGGAGCGGTCGCATAGTGGCCTAGTGCGCTCGCCTGGAACGCGAGTTGGGTTAACGCCCTCGTGGGTTCGAATCCCACCCGCTCCGCACGTAAAAAGACTTCAACATAACGTTGTGGTCTTTTTTGTTGTCTTACAATTGCCAAATTGTGCATAACCATTTATGAATTATTTGCTTAAAATTAATTTTCTTAATTAATTTTAGCATAAAACAACTTTATCATTAAGGTATTGCATATTCAATTTTCACAAAATCTTTAATGAGGATAGTGTTATCATGAAGAAATTTGCATTTTTAGGCATCATTTTAGCCTTACTTATGAGCGTGGTCGCCACCGTAAGTGCTGGTCATAGTATCAATAGTACAATCAACGGCACGCTAAATGTTAGTTCGCCAACATTACCAACGAACACGGCACTTCTTGCGGTTTGTACCACCTACAGCCTCGGCGAAAATTATGTCACCATCGATATTACCGCAAATGTAACCGGTAGCTATAACTTTTACCCCGCGCAATTTGGTGGCTCCGGGTTTGACCAAACCGTTGTCGGCTTTTACAGTGAATTTGATGCTTCCAACATCACAAATAATTGTGTAGACAGCAATGTATCCGCGAATGGTGGCGCTGTATCAATATTTACGGTGAATATGACCGCGGGACAACGATACATACTTTATGTGCAAAGTGCCGGGGGAATTGGTGCACACACTTACGGCAACTTCAGCATTAACGTCACGGGTAATGGCAACGTTAGCCCGTATACAGCACCACAGGTCACGGAATCAACAGCGACACCCGCACCTGTCATAGATTGGACAAATGGTGACAGTCGTGAAAATCCAGAAGCGGGCGCAACGGCTGTGGTCTATTGTGACAACACCTATGATCGTGTGCTGGTTTATGGTGTAGATGACAACAGTAACGGTTACTTTGCGTTCGCTGTTCCTTACAGTGAATTACCGGAAGCACCGCAATTTGGTAACATACTTATCGAAGAATTCGGAGATGTTGGATTCTATCGCTATGCAGGTGGTATGTTCGGCATCGTGGTTGGACCGGATTTTGAGGGCAAATATTACACCTTTGAGTGGTGGCAATGTTAAGCATCACACGATTATAGGAGACACTGCGACAGGGGACATGGGTGCCCCTGTTTTGATTCTATTTGCACTAGGTTCTGGTCAGCAACAGACCTCATTCGCTACAATCAAGGTCTAAATTTACACCGTACACAGAAAGCGCAATGATGCGAATTACTGTTCCACTCGAAAAAATCACGACATTGCCCCATGTCGGTACATTTACCGTCGCTGAAGAACACATTGACCTGATGGGACACATGAACGTGCGCTGGTATCATTCATTTTTTGACGATGCGGCATGGGCATTTTTGAACACGCTCGGGATGACCGCAGAATATTATCAAGCCAACAACACGGGCGGGTTCGCGCTTAAGCAATTTATCCAATACATTGCGGAGGTACGATTAGGCGAAACCGTTCACATTCATTCACGGGTCATTGGTCGGAGTGAAAAACGGATGCACAGCATGCACTTTATGGTCAATGTCAGTACAGATAAACTCGCCGCCACCATCGAAGGTCTGGGCGCACATGCTGATTTGAGCATCCGGCGTACCTCGCCCTATCCACCTCATATCGTCGAAAAGATCGATTCCTACCTGACCGCACATCAACAACTTGACTGGGAAGCGCCGATTTCCGGTGCGATAAGTCCGTAACACATAAGCAATTGGAGAGGGTATCATGCTGATTGGTTTGCAGGTGTTCAGCTTCGTCTTTGCGCTCTGGCTGGGCTTTTATTTGCTCGCCCGTGACCTTAAAAATTGGCGTTTACGCTTCACCGGATTGGGCTTGGTCGCCTATGCGCTTGGGTTGGCGGGGGATGTGTTGATTGCACAAGCGACGGATGTTGCACAATTAGAGGCATTGACCCGTTTCCGGTGGGCGTTATTATTCCTGCCATCGCTGTTCTGGTTCGGCACAGTGACCGAATCATTGCCGGAGGACTCCCCCATCCATGAACGCTTACCTGCTGGCTGGCGTTACAGTGTGCTGGTCGGTGGAATC
>DAOTXB010000615.1:0-13443 GCA_034435575.1 Anaerolineae bacterium | reverse complement strand
CGATGTGCAGTAAAAGGGGAAAGCAATTGCGCAAAGGCAAATTTTGGCAATGTTAGACTGACGATTTTCGCCAACATTCGACGGAAATCAATGCCAGAGATCTGACCTGCTTCTCCACCAATGTTATCCGTGACCATACTTGTTGGCAGACCCAGCACACGCATTGTGTCGGCTAAAATAGACAAATTGATGTATGGTCGACCATAAAACGCCTCGATAAATGGACGTTGTGAAGGAATTTCGCGATCAAACGAACTATATGCGAATAAGGCTGCACCACAATCTTCAATCATACTCATCATAAAGCGCGATGGAACTTCAGGAAAAATCTCCTTTAGATTGGCGACAGTAAAAGCATCATTCCGTTGCGTTAAGCGGGTTACGGGTCGCACCTGTACAAGCCAACATTTACGCCCATTATCTGCCCATTCGATGTCCCAATCATCTTGACCAAATACCGAGCGAATATTGCGTAGAAGCACCTGCAAGCGGGGCAAAAACACAGGTAAATTGTCCGTACCGCGCTGATCTTCCCAGCGTCGCAATTTCGGTAAGTTGACATTTTCACCGGCAACCTTACCAGACACCAGTTGGTCAGCGGTACCACTCGTATAATTTACAAGATCGTCCTCATATTCACGCTCGGTAAAGGCAACCCCAGCATGCTCGGCTTTGACCATTTCCATAATGAGCACATCACGGCGAAAATCTCCTTCTCGATTCAATGCAGAAGTCCACACCGCACATAACGCACCGGTTAATGTGACCGGATTCATGGCATTTACGCCTAGATTCGATGTAAAAAAACCTGCCAAACTTTCCTCTGCACGATCCTCTGCGGAGAATGCCGAGCGCACTGCAACCGGTAACTCAAATCTTGGAATACCAAGAAAATCAACCAATTCGTCAGGGTCTAGTGCGCTGATGATCTGTTCTCGCCTGACGAGCAACCCGCGCTTCAAGGCTTCACGGTACGCAGAATCAAGAATTACAATACCCCGAGGTACCGGTAAGCCCGCTTTTAGTGCTTTATCTAACAATGTCGCTTTATTACCCACCTCATATTGGGCAACTTCGCCCGAACCGAGCAGTATCAACCTTTGTTGTTTATCTCTATTGTTAATCATTTACATCCGTTTTTTTCAGTAAGTTTTCCGCTAAGTCGATCACTTCTTTGGCATACTCTTCCGGTTGCTCAATCATCGGGAAATGATCCCAGTCCGGTATAATACGCACAATATTGTCTGGCAATAATTCTTGGTAATCTGCAACATGATCCATACTCAACACGCGTTCACGTTCACCCCACAATAATGCCGTTGGTATGCTTGACGGTTGCAAATTGTCGTACCAATTGGCGGTAATGATATCGAACATCTGACCGAACGCCTCACTGCGACGGTATTCATCAAAGAAGCGATTTAGATAGTTTTCCGGTATCTGTGTATGGTCTGCGAACAGCAATCGTTTAAAGATGGGACGTGTAATCGGTGAAGAAAATACGTATTGACCGAGCGCTTTCATACCGGGCAATGACATCAGCCAGGGAAATCGACGCGAATCAAGACGCGTGCCAACAGGCGCATGTAAGATAATGCCAGCAACATGAGAAGCATAATGCTGTACATATTCCAGAATCATTGACCCACCGATCCCTGTGCCGAGTAAGATCACAGGTGATTCGGATGCTTGCACGATGTCATGTATTTTTGTCGCATAATCACCAAGTGTTTTTAGTGAAGCATCCGCAGGTACACCGGCAAACCCCGACAAGATTATCGCATCAAACTGCACATGGGCGGGAATAAACGGCAGGATACGTTCAAAACGGAACCCACCTCCCCCATTACCATGAATAGCAATAATGGTTAACTCAGTCATAGTCTTCCCGTATGGCAAAAATACCACCGCTCATAAAAGTCTCCAAATACTTACTCAAAAGTCGTCAATATATCCTGCGGTAATTGGTCTAGGACTGCTAGAAAATTCGGGTGATCGCCGGCATGACGAAAGTCATGTTGCCATAGCACATGATTACCGCGCACGAGAAACATGCCGGGCATCACCCACGGATCACCCGTTGCTTTGCCGACCATATTACCTTTCAATGTTGCCCGCACACCACACGCCCAAACCTCTGCGCCGAACATTTCCTTCATGCCGCCGCGTCGGATACCGAATGCATTATAAAATACCTTTTTCTCATCAGAGGCGGCACGCGCCTCTGCCCATAACTTATTGAAGAATGCATCACCTTCGTCCACGCTACCTTGATAAAAGAATAGTAAACGCGGATATTTAGGATGTTTTTCGGCAATCACCTTCAAGTCACGGATCATCTCACGGCAAAATAGTCAGCCGAAATGCCGTAAGAACACGAGCAATGTTATATTCTGATCGTCAAGAAACGTACCAAGCGTTGTCTCAGGCAAATTCCGCCCGCGTATCGGTTTCTCTAATATTGTCTGTTCAATTTGTTGAATCATTATAAAATCACTCTGATATTGAATATGTGTATATTTTCACAGATTAGCATAAGCAACAGGTTCATAGCGCGTTAAGCGAAGTTTAACCTGACCCGTATATGCCGGTTTGCAACAATGCCCATATCGCGTTCATAATAGGCTCAACTGAGGGAGACAACACTTTGAACAAAAAATTAGAACCCCCATTTGGGATCAAAATCATCACTGCTCTTAAGGTAATCTCTGGTGTCATCTACATCAGCTATGCATTGCTCTATGTGGCTGACCGTAGTGCTTTTAATCAGCTTGACTTTTTCGGTGCAAGTCAGGATTATGATCTCGCGGTATTTCTAATTAATGCACCTGGCATTCTCGTCGCGTTTGGATTATGGCGATTAAGACGATGGGCATGGGTGTTGGTGATGCTACAAACAGGCATTCAGATGGCTGTTGATTTCTCCGTGTATATCGATGGCGAACGCCCATATCTCCAGATGTTATTGAACGTTATTGTCATCTTCTATTTAAACCAGCGTGATGTTCAACGCATATTTTTTGATGATCCAGAAACGCAGGAAAACACACTATGAACAATTTAGATCTACTGCGGAAATATGAGCCGGTCATCAAATATACGCAGGGCGAAATGTTTTTCCCCTGTGCGGTTGATGAATATGTCAAACGGTGTAGCTTATGGATTAGAGATAAGCAGGGCAACGATCAAATGCTGATTCCAGAAAATCAGCTTACTTTAGAAACGCTTGAACAATTTGACCAAACACCCTCAGGTTGTGTGCATTATTTACGGTTTGTTGAGGAACCTTTAAACGGTATAGAGTACCAACAGTGGTGGCTTAGGGAGGAACGCACACCGTTTCACTCACCGGGTCGTCTGGCGCGTGTTGGGATTGCTTCTCGCATACTCGACTCATTCTTTGATATTTCATTGCTACTACGCGGTACGGTGCCTCGTGGTACCGCCGCCGAAGCTGAAAGACAATATCAGCAAATTAAGAATATTGATAATCGCAACGTCTACTATGGGCGGGTTTTGCGGGAGAATGGCTACATCATTCTGCATTATCTTTTCTTCTATGCAATGAATGATTGGCGATCTACGTTTTATGGTGTAAATGACCACGAATCAGACTGGGAGCAAGTTTTTGTCTATCTTGCCGACTCCGCTGATATGCAACCCCTCTGGGTAGCATGCGCGGCACACGATTACAATGGTGATGATTTGCGTCGTCGGTGGGATGATCCCACATTAGAAAAGGCAGAAGGATCACACCCCATCATTTATGCTGGCGCTGGTTCACACGCCAACTACTTTTTGTCAGGCGAATACTTAACAAATGTACAGTTAGAAGTGCTCAAACCATTAATCAATCTGGTTGATCTGGGTGCCCATGTCTGGCAAGAGCGTCTTGGTCAGGGACTAAGTGAAGCGCAAGAAAAGCAAATTAGCGCACTGTTCAACATCCCGTTTATTGACTATGCGCGTGGTGATGGCATTGCGATTGGTGTGGGCGAGAAGCAATCGTGGTCACCAATATTATTTACTGCGGACATGCGATGGGTTGATCGTTATCGCGGATTATGGGGGTTGGATACTAAAGATCCTCTAGGTGGCGAACGTGCTCCAGCGGGACCCAAATATAATCGCAATGGAACAATGCGGCTTTCCTGGCATAACCCACTGGGATGGGCGGGGTTGCACAAAGTTGCCCCCCCACAACGCGCTATGGAACGCTTACAATCACATATCGAAACACTAAAACAAGAGCTCCAAAATATCAGATCGGAGATCAATACCATAAGCCGATTGCTACAGGCATTAGAGCTTGAAGTACGCGCCTTACGTGAAACTGAATTTCTTGATGCGCTCTATCAAGATCGGCAAGAAGCACTCGAAAAAAGTGAAGATGAGCTAGATGCGCTCTATGCACGGCAGGCAGAAATTACAGAAACGCTCGATGCCTGTCAGATCCATATGCAAAAGCTGCAACAAGGAGATTATGGAGATCCTCGCGCACATCTGTTAAACGAACACAAACCCGAACCACCGCTTAAGCAACAAAGCCAGCTCATTGAATTATGGGCGGCGTTGAGCAGTGGTTTATTGGTGCTCGTCTTCGCATTGACAGTGATTTATGATCCCGGCGACATCCTCATCACCTCCGCGTTTGCGCTGAGTATTTTCATCATCATCGAAGCAATGTTGCGTGGACGGGTAACACGGGTTCTGCTCAACATCACGATTACGATGGCGGTCTTCACAACTTTAATTCTCGTATTTGAATTTATCTGGTTGCTTATATTCATCGGACTAGTCGCTGTATCATGGATCTTAATTGCCCAGAACTTACGCGAACTTAGAAAAGACTGACGCTAGCCACATCCTATGAATTTGTAAATCCGCTACAATACATACTAGCAACATATTCATGAAGAAAACTTTAGAGCGAGCGAACTCATGGCACCACAAAATGCATCGAGCAAGCGCAAAAACATCATTAATAATCGGTATGTTTTACAGGCACCACTGGGCGTTGGTGGTATGGGTGCAGTTTTCAAAACCTTAGATCGCCTGACAGGTGAGACAATCGCGCTAAAGCATGTACGCGCTATGCAACCACCACCAGATGGTAGTACTCATACCAATGATGGCTCTGATGCACGGATCGCCCTGTCAACCGAGTTCCGTACACTCGCTTCCTTGCGTCATCCCAATATCATTACGGTCATCGACTACGGCTTCGACACTAATCAGCAACCTTACTTTACGATGTCGCTGTTAGAAGATGCACACAGTATCGTGATGGCGAGCAGGAACCTACCGATTGAAGGTAAAGTGCAATTGCTTACCCAAATGTTGCATGCACTCTCATATCTACACAGGCGCACAGTCATCCACCGTGATTTAAAGCCCGCAAATGTACTTGTTTTGCCAGATCATAGGGTTAAAGTGTTGGATTTTGGCATCGCACTAAATGAATCACGCACGATGGCAAATCTTAACAACGTCACAGTAGGCACAATTGCTTATATGGCACCGGAACTTCTGATAGACCGACCGGCTACCGTAGAATCCGATTTATATGCCGTTGGGATCATTGCGTATCAAATGTTCGCCGGCGCACATCCTTACGACATCAAAAATATGGCTAATCTGATCAACAGTGTGATGAAAACTGAACCCAATCTCAATGTGTTGGATCACCGTGTTGCACAAGTCGTCGGGCGCTTATTAGCGAAGACTCCCAAAGATCGTTATCACAGCGCAGAAGATGTCATCAGTGAATTTGCCAACGCTCTAAAAACACAAATACCAATCGAAGATGCCGCTATCCGTGATAGCATCCTCAATGCCTCGAAGTTCGTAGGACGAGAAGGTGAGCTTAATCAGTTACGGGATGCATTACGCGACCTCACCCACTCGACGGAAGAGACTGCTCATCAAAGCGCGTGGATTATTGCAGGTGAAAGTGGAGTCGGGAAATCACGCTTAGTTGATGAGGTACGAATCCGTGCGTTAGTGCGGGGGGTGAAGGTGCTTCGCGGGCAATGCACAACAGATAACGCTTTGCCGTACCAACCATTTGTCGCGCCCTTGCGTAGCCTGATACTTGCCGTTGATGTTGACCCCGACGAAGCATCGGTGCTCAAAGAGATCATACCTGATATTGGTGATTTGCTCGAAAGAGAAATAGAATTAGCCGATCCACTTGAAGGTGTAGAGGGGCGCGCACGCCTTATCGAAACCATCCTGATGATCTTCCGCAAAAACAAACAACCGACATTGTTCATCGTAGAAGATTTACATTGGGCTGATGAGACGCTAACAATATTACGCATGATTATTGAACGATTGGATGATGTGCCTCTCATGGTGATTGGCACATATCGAGATGATGAAAAACCCGAAGTTTCTGAAAGATTGCCTACGGCACAAGTAATGCGCCTAGGACGATTGCCAGAATCCGCTATTGCGGAACTGAGCGAATCTATATTAGGTAAATCTGGTAAGCGTCGTGCTGTACTCGATTACATCAAACGAGAAACAGAGGGCAATGTCTTCTTTATTGTTGAGGTCATCCGTGCTTTGGCGGAAGATGCGGGTAGCCTGAGCGATATAGGCACAAAAGAAATGCCCGAGCACATTCTTTCTGGTGGCATTCAACAGGTCATTCAACGTCGTCTGGATAGCGTGCCAGAAAATGCCCGTTTATTGCTTAAATTTGCCGCAATCATCGGGCGACAGATTGACCTTGCGTTGATGCAAACTTTGGATGTGGGCGGTACATCAACCGACGCACACTCCGAATTGCTTGACGTAGACGAGTGGTTAACTATTTGTGTGAATACCGCCGTGCTCAATGCAGAAGACGGTAGGTGGCGCTTTGCCCATGACAAACTGCGCGAGGGTGTGCTAAACAGCTTTGAACCTAATGAGAAACAGACACTGTATAAAAAGGTCGCAGAAGCAACAGAAGCGGTCTATGGCGATGCGCCAGAACGGGTATCATCGCTGGTAGACTATTGGCGAGAAGCCGCCAATCCTTTAAAAGAATTGGCGTATGTACGAGTCGCCGCAGACCACGCACGTCGCATAAATGCTTTCAGAGAGACAACCCGACATACTACCCGTGCAATTGCCCTCCTCGAAGAGCGTAAAACCGAACAAGATTGGCAAGAACAGGTCGCAGAGTTACGCATCCAACTTGGCGAGGCATACGGTTATCTCGGTGATTTTAACGAAGCGAGGAAACATCTGAGACAATCTGCCGATATATCACGGCAGATTGATGATCGGCAGACCCTTGCGCAGGCATTAAATGCGCTGGGTGATATTGACCAGGATCAAGGGGAATATGATGCCGCAACACGCAACCATAAAATTAGCCTAAAACTATTCCGCGAAATCGGCGATATGCATGGCGCGACGAATGCCCTGACCGACCTCGGGCGCACCGCACAAAGCCTCGGTAAGTATGCGGATGCAAAAGCACGCTACCACGAAGCACTGCGAATTTGTCGTGAGAATAACAATCACAACGGTATCGTTGAGTGCCTCGGATTTCTGGGGAATGTCTCCGAGCAAGAGGGCAAGTTCGACGAAGCAAATAAGTATTATGAAGAAGCACTAGCCATTATCCGCAACTTCGGCGATTATTCGCGCATTGCCGGAATGCTAGATAATCTGGGCAACATCTCACAACGTAAGGGAGATTTCCCCGCCGCGCAGATCTATTTCAGTGAAAGCCTGACCATATACCGCAGAATCAACAACGAACTAGGTGCGGCGCTGGTACTTGGTAATCTGGGCAACATCGCGCTGCAACAAATGAACATCATGACCGCCCTCGCCTACTGTGAAGAAAGCCTAGAAATTTTCCGGCAAATTGGTAATCGCTTAGGTATGGCATTTAGCCTGAATAGCCTGGGCAATATCGCATTAGCAGAAGAGAAAATTGAGATTGCACGCGAACATTATCAAGAAGCGCTACAAATCTGTCAGGATTCGGGTGTGCGTGGTGGCATCGCAACCGGCTATAGTCATCTGGCATGGGTGGAAGAAAAAGATAATGATTACTTCACCGCACGCGAATACTATCGGTCTGCACTTGCGATTCACCGTGAAATGGGAGACCGAGAAAAAACTGCCCGTGTCCTCATCAGCATGGCGTTCACAGAAATCGCTTTAGATAACCTCACGCCTGTAGAGGGATTGCTCCAAACCGCATTGGAAATAGCAACACAGATCGACTTCTTACAGGTAATACTCAAAGCGCTTCTTGGCTATGCACATCTCGAATTCGCCAATAATCACCTACAACGCAGTGCGGAGTTGGTTGGGCTTGTTTCACAGGATATTGACCTGAATGAACCCAGTATTAAGCGTCGTATGGAGCCGTTGCTGAAATTGTTAGAAACCGCTATGCCTGCTGATGATCTTGTACAGGCATTAGAGCATGGGCGGGCATCGCTCAACCTTGAAGACATACGAAATCAATTATTGCATGGTTCCAGCACATCTTAAATTTCCCAGATTCACCAAATTTTTCAATTTGTGTGAACCTTTAACCATTATCCTCGTATTAAGGTTATAGAGTCCAGAATTGCTGGAGAGATGTGTTAGCAGTGGACACCGATGAAACACTCGCACACCAACTACAAACAGGTGATAAAGACGCACTATCTTCACTGGTCATGCGTCATCATAACGCCTTAATCGGGTATCTTTATCGCATGTGTGGGGGTAATCGTCCCTTAGCAGAAGATCTAGCGCAAGAAACCTTCCTTCGGGTTATATGTTCAATCCAACAATACACCTATCCGCGTTCGTTCAAAGCATGGCTATACGCAATCGCTACCAATTTAGTGCGCGATCATCATAAACGTGCAGAAACCCGTTATGTGTTAAATGACATCTCCGAGGACGAATACGTACAATCTAACAACACAATTCGTCCTGAAGCTATCATCGAATCCGACGAAGAAGTATCACATTTATTGGATGCGCTTATGCAATTATCTGAGTTTCATCGTGCCGTGATTATTATGCGCTATCACGAAGCACTTCCCTTGAATGACATTGCCACAGCACTGGACATTCCACTAGGCACCGTGAAATCACGCTTATCAAAAGGTTTACACAAATTACGTCAGTTAATGCAAAAGGAACTTGAACATGACCCAGAATAATGCCGATATGGAGCGTATTCATGCCATGCTCAATCATGACTTTGAGACAGACCTTGTATTTCCCGATCAGATGTCGTCGATCCTACATCTGCTACAAATTGCAGACCCGCCAACGGTGGATGAAGCAAAAACCGATGATCTTATTCATACTTTGCAAGCAGAGTTCGCATCCAACATAAACCAAAAATCTGACATTCATCCGCTAGCGATGCATTTCAAATGGTCGTTAATCATTGTTCGCAGTCAGCTACGCACCTTGCAATATGAAATCTGGCTTGCGTCGCCATTGATTATTTTGCTGGGAACACTAACCACCCTCATCACCTACGACCCATCATCGCAATTAATGACACCACTCGCCATCATCGCACCGATCATTGCGGCAGTAGGTGTCGGTTTACTTTACGATGATGACACGGCACTCATACGAGAGCTAGAACGTGCCACGATGACCTCTGCAACCATACTTTTATTTGCCCGCCTAATGATTATCTTCAGCCTCAATTTAGGACTGGCGGTCACTGGCAGTCTATTTTTGAGCTTAGTACAACCGGAGATTTCGTTCTTGCCGCTTATCATGACATGGCTAGCGCCGATGACATTCTTATCTGCGTTGGCATTCTTTGTAAGCACCATTTCAATGAACGCATTTGCTGGTGGTTTAATTAGCTTCATCCTATGGGCGCTTCACCTCATCATGCAGATGGCACAGGGCGATAGTCTCGCCTTTCAGATCATCTCGTTGCAGGGGTTAGGTGCAGATACTACAAAACCCTATCTCATCCTATTTGCAATACCAATGGTGATAGTTGCATTTTGGGTCACCACGCGACAAGAATCGTTGGGGTCGTACACGGTATGAGATACGTATCATTGAATAAAACCTTCAACCTGTCGCATTCGATAATGATCGGGATTATTACGCTGATTCTAGGCATTTTTCTCATCACTGCTGTCGGATATGTTGTTGATCGTCATTATATCGCCACATTAGAAGACACCTATTTTGTCGCACGTTTAATAACGTTAATTGTTGTGTGTGGTGCGCTATGGACAGCGATTATCGGGCTACAGACACTCACAAAATCGCGCCCGCAACTTATCTGGCGCAGTAATTTGAACATGATTTACATCCCTGCTGTGTTTACAGGACTGGCAATAATCATTGCACTCTATAATGCAGATACCACTTCGACAAACACCCTCGCGCAATTGCCGATTGAAGACGCGAACAAAGTCATTGAGACAATCATTCCATTAGCATTGGGTATCCATGCAGCGATGATCTTCTCCCCACCAGATGAACCCGCAATTGAGATTCAATTGGCGGCGCAACGCCCTATTGGATGGATACTTGCCGAACGTTATGCGCTGATCTTGGCAACACAATGTCTAATCGGCATATGTGCGGTTGGGTTACAACGCATGCTGTTTGTCGATGTCGATAATGGACTAATATTGTTCGCACGGTGGCTCCCTCCTGCAATTTTCTTAAGCGGTATCGGCATGTTCTTCACAATCAAGTCGCGTAATCTCACTTTCGGTGTGCTGATGACGGCTGTTCTATGGTTCATCACTGTCTTCTTCACGGACTTTTTCTTACCCGGTGTTATGTTGTCCTATCCACTAAATTATGTACACCCCTATCTATGGATTACACACCCCTATTTACAGCCGGAACACTTACCAGTAATGGATTATTGGCTGAACCGCAGTTGTGTCATCGCAATTGGGGTTATGTTCATCAGTCTAACAATCCATAGCCTACGTGATAGCGAAGCTGTTTTGCTCGGCATCAGTGCTAAAAATACCCGAGAAAAGGAGTAACCAGATGCAAAATGATGTACCTATAATCATGGGTATCGCGCGTTACGAATTTAAACGTCATTGGCGACGTAAGGCGCTCATCGTTATCATGCTTTCGCTAACACTCATTGTTGGACTGTCAATCTTACTGAGTTCAGATTTAGAGACTCTAGCTAACTTTTCGGATGTCGAACAACAAAATGTAGACAAAGCCCTCAGTCTAACAGTCGCGCTGGTCACATGGATACCCATGTCAGTCTTACTCATCTTCGTATTGCCCGTCGCCGTGGCAGATACAATTCCGCTCGACACACAATATCGGGTTAAGGACATATTATTCTCCACTCAGTTAACACCGGCTACTTATCTGGCTGGAAAACTCATGGGTTTGTGGTTGGCAACATTGGCGGGCTTAAGTGTTGTGATGGTGATTATAACCGCGCTATGGGTATGGCAGATCGGTACTTTTGACTTCAGCTTATATGCAGAAATCTGGTTGATTAACGCCGTCTCGATCACGGTGCTAAATGGCAGTTTGGGCGTTTTACTCGCCGTAGGACAGCCGAATCGAAGACGTGCCGTTGTTGTCGTTATTGGATTATTTATGACACTGACATTTATACTAAACTTCAATTTTGGTGAGCTATGGACGCTTGGTAGTCCTGTGCGCCTCCCGATGATGACCTATTTTATCCCACAAGCAGATCAAGAAACCTTAGCGACGACAGTATTCAACCGCGAAGTCATGCTCACAATTGCCATTGGTTTTATTCAGCTAGGGATGATCTGGACAATTGCCTGGGGATGGCTTAAATACCGTGAATCTCATGATTAATCGTCAGGCGAAATATACAACTGGGATGTACTTATGATTACAATACGCAATCTAAAAAAGACGTATAAAGGTGGATTTACGGCTATAGAGAACATCAATCTAGACATTGGTAAAGGAATGTTCGGTCTTATCGGCCCGAATGGTGCGGGGAAAACCACCCTCATGCGGATTATCGCTGGATTACTCACGCCAACAGCGGGCGAAATTTCTGTGCTGAGCAACGATATTACTAAAGCTAATGGTAAACGCAAAATGAAATCTGAATTAGGCTATTTGCCACAAGAATTAGGCGTTTATCCAAACCTCAGCGCACATGAATTTCTGGATTACATGGCAATTTTAAAAGGTGTGCACGATTCAAACACACGCCGAACCCAGGTAGATAAACTCCTAGAGCAGATGGGCTTAAGTAACGTCGGCAAGCGCAGACTTAAGACATTTTCCGGCGGGATGAAGCGACGTATTGGCATTGCACAGGCTTTACTTGGCGATCCTAAGCTAATTATCGTCGACGAGCCAACGGTGGGGTTAGACCCGGAGGAACGGGTAAGGTTTAGAAATATGCTGGCGGACATTGCCACAGACCGTACCGTGATTCTTTCTACACATATTATCGAAGACATCAGCCAAAGTTGTAAGACTCTGGCAGTAATGAATCATGGTACAGTGATTTTTACAGGATCGCCTAGCGAATTAATTACGAAAGCCAACGGTCATGTGTACACTGTGATTACGCCTGCCAAGCGCCCACAGGGAAATATCACCATTGTCTCCACATTGCAGGTACAAGACGGTGTGCAATATCGTATTCTCGGTCAACCGGACAATGACTACGCTATAGAGCAAGCACAACCCAATTTAGAAGATGGGTACATATGGTTAATGCAAAAACAACACAAAGCCCCATTGTTCTAAATTTTTCTTGTCCCCAATCGGGTGAGCATATGATGGAAGCACTCGCCCGATTACACCGCCAATTATGAGCTAAAGATGAGAATAATACCTCAATAAAACGTTACTAAGTCTTTCTTGTTGAAAAATTCCTCAAAAACACTAGAATCTGACCAATAAGCACAAATCAATGCTTATGCTTTTTTGTTTGTACAAGGCGCTATAAATGAACGATCTCTCCGTACAAACTGATTGTTTTAATGATTTTATATAAGGAGAATTACATGACTAAGTATTTCAATTCTAAACTCATGCTCATTCTGGCAATTGTGGTAATCGTCGCATTGTTAGTACCGGGGGTGATGGCACAGGATGATGACACCATTGTTATCGAGCCGGACGAGGACGTGATTCTTGGTTTGGCAACAGCACTTAGCGGTGAAGGGTTAATTCCTTTTGGTGAAGATATCCAACGTGGCGCTATACTTGCCCTGATGGATCGCCCCACTGTTACCATTGGTGAAACCGAATTTTTACTCGGCGAACTCAACTCACAGGATGACCAGTGCTCCAGTGATGGTGGTCAGTCGGTTGCTAACCTGTTCGCATCTTCACCGGAAATCGTGGGTGTAGTTGGTCCAATGTGTTCTAGTGCATGTGATGCCGCTGGACCTATCTTCGACGAAGCTAATATCACTTACATTAGTTCCAGTTGTACAGCACTCAGCCTGACTGATG
>DAOTXB010000614.1:0-3897 GCA_034435575.1 Anaerolineae bacterium | reverse complement strand
CGCGCCTTCTTCGTAAAAAACATCCTCATCGGTGGGTCCATAATCGTCGGATACCAGCGAGTCGGCTTCGTAGCCGAGGGCAAGTTCCGCCGCGCCTTCTTCGTAGAACACATCTTCGTCGGTGGGACCGTAATCGTCGGATACCAGCGAGTCGGCTTCGTAGTCGAGGTCAAGTTCTGCCGCGCCTTCTTCGTAGAATACGTCTTCATCGGCGAGCATGCTCACGGGCATTGCGTCCATCGGTACGGACATGGCTTCTGTGTGTGCCACGCTACCCATGCCATCATCAGCCGTGCCGTCCATATAACCGACATCGTCCAGCGCATCGGCAACAGTTTCGTCAATATTTACGGTGGTGGTGGTGCCTGTCACCGTACCGTCATCTTCAAGTTCTGTTGTACGGGTGAAAACGGCTTGCCCCGCGCCTTCGGTCTGGATGGAGAGCACTTCTGCAACACTGTTGATGTCACCACTGCGGGCGGCGCTAAGGATGTCACCCAATTGTCCCACTTTGGATTCATCCACATCACCGTTTTCGCCGAAGATGTCCAGCCCATATTGCTCCGCGATGGCTTCTAATGGATCGAAGTCATCATCTTCTACGTCTTGCCCCTTTGCCAATTGTCCCCATTGGTTGACCTCATCCTCGAAGACCTTCTCCGCAGAGGATACCAATTGTGGGAACATTTCGTGGGCTTTTTCTGCGGTGTACTGATCCATATCAGGGATCAACATACGCGCTTCTTCTAGCCCGAAGATCGTGTCACGGTAAAGCGATGCTTGACGATCCCATTGATACAGTTGTTGGAACGACGCTAACAGGGCGGCAACTGCTGGCAGAGCCGTGATGAGCATATTCAGTTCCGGTGATGGACTCTGTGTGTTTAAAGCCGCAAAGAGTGACGATGCCGTGATGACGACTGCGCCAAACCGGAAAAATTGATCCGATTTACTCTCATTTTGCTTCACACGTGTCTCATAATATTCAATCTGGTAGTCGATACGACGGGCAATGTACATACGCGCCAGCATCTCAGACGTGCGTCTATCCAACGCAACTGCCTGACGGCGCATTTTCTTAAATTGCCTACGCACTTTATCTGAACGTCGTTGTTCACGGATTTCGCGTTTAACCATTCTTGGTTTCCCTCCGACGGATGTCTAACACACGACGACGTAACATATCGACCCGTGCTTCGGTATGAAATGGTTCCAGGCGGGAGACGTATTTGTAATACATCATGCGGAGTTCTTCAGTCAAACGCCTGTATGTCGCCCAGCGTTGACGCGGTTCGCCACGATTGCTCAATAGCGTGTAGTAACTTGTGATCGCGCTAACAATCAACGTGGCATATCCGAATATACTCACAACCAGATCTGCATTAATCTCTGTGCCAAGCGGGGTAAACATGCCATCCATAGAGCGTGCCTCTAATGCCGTGAAATAGGTCGTCAAGACCGCGAGAATAGTGGTGAAGAATGCCCCGAATAGGAAAATCCATTGGAACAGATAATAACGATTTTGATAATATCTCGCCTTGTGGTTGTATTCAAAAAATGCGGGGAGTAAATATTCGTCCAAATCGCGCAAATCTTGCATCAACTTCGGGAATTCGTTGAGGTCATCTTCTGCCCAGTGTTCCGGCACAATAAACCCCTGATAGAGGAGTTCGATTTTCAGTTCATCAGAGGATAACGGTGACCATTCTTTGTCCATGCGAATTTTAGGACCACCGCGAATCGGGAACCACCATAGCGGTTCACGTTGTTTTGTTGTACTTACCACCTTCTCTCCCCCTTCAATAAGTGAGCGTGATTACAGTGAAACTGGTTTAGAAATGGTAGGCTTTCAGTAATTTTTATGTTATGAATCGTGTATTCCTTCCAATTATAACGCAAAATAATATTTACGTGTCTCAATTTTTCCCTAAGATTGGTGAATACAAACAACAGAAAGTGAGCAAATTTCATGGCTAAACCTATCGTTTATGTGACCCGTCGCGTGCCTGTAGCAGGGATTGACGCATTAGCGCAAGAGTGTGAATTGATTATCGGCAAGACGGAATTACCCCCTTCGCGGGAAGAAGTGCTGGAAAATGTGGCTAAGGCAGATGCTATCTTGAGCCTATTGACCGACAAGATGGATGAGACGGTGATGGAAGCGGCACCCAACCTCAAAGTAATCAGTAACTTCGCAGTAGGCTATGACAACATTGATGTTTCCACAGCGACATCACGCGGAATTGCGGTAGGCAACACCCCCGGCGTATTGGATGAAACGACCGCCGATCTTGCTTTCGCGCTGATGCTCTCCGCCGCCCGTCGATTACCCGAAGGCGAACGGTATGTGAAAGCGGGTAACTGGCGGTCATGGATGCCGAAATTATTACTCGGGCGTGATGTGTTCGGCGCGACGCTGGGCATTATCGGCTTGGGGCGCATCGGGCAGGCTGTTGCACGGCGGGCACAGGGCTTTAACATGCGGATTATTTATCATGGCGGTAGCGATGACGAGGCAGCCGCCAAATTGGGCGCGGAAAAAGTGTCGCTTGATGAATTGCTTCAACAGAGCGATTTCATCAGCTTACACCTGCCACTTAATTCACAGACCCGTCATATCATTGATGGCGAGGCGCTGAAAAAGATGAAGCCCACAGCGATTCTGGTCAACACGGCGCGGGGTGGGCATATCGACCCTGTGGCACTCTACGACGCGCTCAAAAATGGGAAAATCGCCGCCGCCGGATTGGACGTAACCGACCCTGAACCCATCACGATGGATGATCCTTTACTTACGCTCGATAATTGTTTGATTATTCCACATCTGGGCAGTTCGAGTATTGATACCCGCAACCGCATGGCGATGATCGCGGCACAAAATATTCTCGCAGGCTTAAACGGGGATCGCCTGCCTCATTGTGTCAATCCAGAGGTCTATGATTGAGACATTACGAAGCGTCTTATATAATCACGGGTATATCTGGCGAGACGTAAGGACACATATCTATGAATTTTCTCAAGAATTTGTTCGGTGGCGGTGGTATCGGTGGCAGTAGCGGTGATCGTGGTCTGTACTTCTATGTACAACCGAAACGTTGCGAAGAAATCGTTGAAATTCGCATTGACCCGATGAATGAACTCAGCACCCGCGATGAGGGCGACGGCTATATTTCGCGCAAGATGGTCAGCGCGATCAGATGCCCCTTTCAAGCAGAGCTTATCGTCACCTTTGATAAAAACCGCAAGATTGTAGATACTAAGGCAGAAAACGGGCAAGTGGTTGATAAGGATGCGTTTGTAAGCTGGCAAGAAAGTCGTGGCGCGTAACTTGTCGGCGCATGATCTGTTCGTACTGACCACACGCGGTCTTGAATCGGTTAGCCGTGATGAGATTGCCGACATTCATGGCGTGACACTTCAAAAAACGGGCTATCGGCGGGTGGTTTTCAGCTATGACAACGCGGATTTAACCGCTTTAATGGGCATCCGCACGGCTGATGATCTGTTCGTTGCGGTGGATGAATGGTCAGAAATTACACGTCCCCGTGCGACGCTCGATCTGATTGAAGATTTAAGCACGCAATTGGCATTAGAATCAGTGATTGCACCGCTCAGAAGTGTGCGCGCTATCCCTGACGAACCTGTGTTTTCCGTCACGGCGAGCTTTGTCGGTAAGCGCAATTATTCCAGCGATGAAATAAAAATCGCCGTCGCTAATGGGGTGGATACCCGCTATGCGTGGCGCTATAGTCCTGATGTTCGCGAATCTGACCTCAATATTCGCCTGTTCATCGAGCATGACGTCGCGGTGGTCGGGGTGCGCGTGGGCAAAAATGCCCTGCATGAACGCGCTTATAAACGCGAACAACGCCCCGGTTCGCTTAAGCCACCGATTGC
>DAOTXB010000613.1:0-14805 GCA_034435575.1 Anaerolineae bacterium | reverse complement strand
ATCTGTATCACGCCCATGTTTACCTGTTGAACCGTGCTGGTGACCTGTTGGAACTGGTCGCAGGGGCTGGCGAAGCGGGTAAGAAGATGGTCGCGGAACATCGCGTTATCCCATTTGACTCCGAACAATCAATTGTGGCACGTACCGCCCGTGAACGTCAGGGTGTTATCGTGAACGATGTAGCAGCGAATCCGAACTTCCTTCCGCATCCCATGTTGCCAGAAACGAAGTCAGAAATGGCGATACCGATGATTGTGGGTGATAAACTGGTCGGTGTGCTTGATGTGCAGGCGAACGTCACGGATCGCTTTACCGATGAAGATGTGAGAATTAAAACTACACTTGCGTCACAGGTGGCAGTAGCCGTACAAAATGCGCGGTCTTTCGAGGAAACGCAACTGCGTCTGCGTGATGTGCAATTGTCCAATAGGATTTCTGACATTACCCGTGATGGTGGCACAGTCGACCACACATTAGAACAAACCCTTATCGCGATTATTGATGCATTTGGTGCGGATAACGCGGTTGTCTCAACCTATAGTGTTGCCGATGATACGTGGCACGGCTTTATTGGCGCTGGTACCGATATGACTACCGAAATCGCCCGCACATTCGTTGATCCAGGTCCACGTTATCCGCATGGTATGGTGGCGCTTGAACAACGCGCACCGGAAGCGGTTGATGTGGCGGCGAGTTATCCAGATTTCCCGCAAGAATTTCTTGAAGAAGCGATTGGGATTAAATCGGTACTTGTAATCCCATTGTTTGAAAGTAATGAACCGTTTGGTGTGATGTTCTTCAACTTTGTGAACCGCCAACACACCTTTAGTGATGAAGAAATTTCGCTAGCGCAGTCGATCTCTACACAGGTGTCTTTGAATCTTGATCGCCTGAGCTTGACCGACACAATCACAAAACGCGCACAAGAACTTGCCACTGTAGCGGAGGTAAGCACGGCGACCACCACCATTCTGGATGTTGATGAGTTGTTACTCTCTGTGGTAGAGCTAACGCGTGAGCGCTTTAACCTGTATCATGCACAGATTTACCTGTATGAAGAATCATCAAATCGTCTTGTGCTCGCCGCTGGTTCTGGCGATGCTGGGCAATTAATGAAGACAAATAATCATGCGCTTGATCTCGATAATGAACACTCTGTGGTGGTACAGGCAGTTAAAGGGAATGATAGTTTCATCATCAATAACACCAGTACGGATGCGAACTTCTTACCGAATCCGCTTCTGCCAGAAACACAGTCAGAAATGTCTGTGCCGATCCGTATTGGTGGCGAAATCATCGGTGTGCTGGATGTACAATCAGATGTACTGGAGCGCTTTACCGGAGCCGATGCACAGATTATGTCCACACTGGCGGATCAGGTCGCTGTCGCTATCCGTAACGCGCAACTGTTCGCAGAAACACAATTACAGGCGGAACGTGAGCGTGAAAATGCGGAACGTCTGCGTGAGGTTGATCGTTTGAAATCACAGTTCCTGGCGAATATGAGTCACGAACTTCGTACACCCCTAAACTCAATCATCGGTTACTCAGAAGTGCTGTTGGATGGTGTAGATGGTGACCTGACCGAAGATGCAGAAGAAGATGTGGAAGCGATCCACAGTAGTGGTAAGCATCTGCTGTCCATCATTAACGAAATTCTTGACCTCGCCAAGATTGAAGCCGGTGAGATGCAACTTGACCGTAAAGATGTAGACATTGTCGAATTCTGTAAGGAAATCGTCCGCAACGGTCAGATGTTGGTCAAATCCAAAGATGTTGAACTGATCGTGATCCAGGAAGACGAAATTCCGATGATCTATGCTGATCCGGTACGCTTGCGCCAGATTATCTGGAACCTGGTTAGTAATGCGACCAAGTTCACTGAAGAAGGTACCGTGACTGTCCGTATAAACCGCGAGAATGATGATTTTATCGGCATTGCGGTTGAGGATAGCGGTGTCGGTATGAGTGAAGAAGGTTTATCGTTGATCTTCGAGCGCTTCAGTCAGGTGGATGGGTCATCAACCCGTCGTGCAGGTGGTACAGGTCTTGGCTTAACTATCACCAGACAGTTGATCGAGATGCATGGTGGCGATATTGTCGTGACCAGCGAATTGGGCGCAGGCTCCACCTTCTTTATCACCTTGCCCGTCAATGTGAATCAACCAGAAAAATCTACTAGCAACGGTGCAACACCATAATCGTATTCTGCTAGTCTCTCTCCTAAACGAATGGCGATCCTGCGTGGGTCGTCATTTGTTTTTCCATATACAAATAACAATCATGACGAGCAATTCTGTACAAATAGATTAGTGCAGGCTTCGTAAATTGAAACCGAACACACACCCGCGCGATCTTAAGGGTTGAACATGTGCCGTTAGGGGTATGCTGTAATTAAGCATCATGCGAAATATCCAATTAACTTCAGGAAGCCAAAGACGGTATGAAGTCCTACTTTGACAAAACAGTCTGTCTGGAATGTCACCATGAGATGGGGGCAGATATGTCCCTAACAACGTGTGAAAAGTGCGGGTCGTTGTGGTTAGATGCGCGTTATGATTATGATTCAGTCGCCAAACTTTGGCATGATGTCCCTGCAAACCGCGAACGTTCACTCTGGCGGTATGGCGAATTGTTGCCAATTGCCGCACCTGACCCTGAAATATCATTAGGGGAGGGGTATACCCCGCTAACACGTTTGCTTCAATATGAGCGTATCTTTGAGCATAAGCATATTTACGTAAAGGACGAGCGTCATCAGCCGACCAATTCGTTCAAAGACCGTCAGGCGGCGTTGTCTGTCACGGCGATGCGTCAGCGTGGTGTGACCGAATGTGTGCTGGCATCCACCGGAAATGCGGCTGTCGCGTATGCGGCTTACTGTGCCCGTGCAGGTATTAAGCTGTGGCTATTTTTGACCAGCCTTGCACCACCGGAAAAAATGCGCGAGGTCGCTTTATATGGCGCAGAAGTGGTTAAAGTCAGCGGGACTTACGATGAGACGAAGAAGGTCGCGGCGGAATTTGCCAATCGCAAGGGCATCCCTATGGACAAGGGTGCGAAGACGATCCCCGCCAAAGAAAGTATGAAAACCCTCGCTTATGAAATTGCGGAACAACTGAACCTCAAACTCAACCCTGATCGATCCGGCAAATGGATCGCCCCGGATTGGTATATTCAAGCGGTAAGTGGTGGTATCGGACCGATTGGCGTGTGGAAGGGCTTTAGCGAACTCCTGAGCATGGGGTTGATCGACAAGATGCCAAAACTCGCGATTGTACAGGCGGCAGGCTGTGCGCCGATGGTGACGGCGTGGCAACGCGGGTTGGAGGAAGCCGAAGCGGTAGTGCCGAAGACGCTGATTCATGTGTTGGCGACGGGTGACCCCGGTTATGCCTATAAACTACTCAATACCGCCGTGAGGAGCAATAATGGCGTCATGCTCGCGATTGAGGATGGGGAGACATTCCACGCTATGCGCCGTGTTGCGGCAAAAGCGGGTATTTCTGTAGAACCGGCAACGGCTGTTGCTTTTGCGGGTCTGGAACGTATGCTCACCGAAGGCATAATTGACGCACAAGAAAATGTGGTAATTAATTGCTCAGGGCATACATTGCCCGCAGAAAGTCATATTCTGGGCGATCAATATGACCGATACATTTTGAAGGTCGATGCCAAAACAACGGAAGCCATTACTTCTCCAGATCATATTATTGAAGAAGGTATGGGGGCGGCGCTCCAAACATTGGATGAACAGGTCACAACGGTTGTCATCGTGGACGATAACCCGAATGATCGCCGTTTGATCCGTCGCTTACTCAAGAGTTATAAGAATTACCGCGTCTATGAAGCGCGTGATGGCGAAGAAGCCTTGCAAGTTATCCGTGATCGTAACCCAGATTTGATTGTGAGTGATTTGACCATGCCAGAGATGGATGGTTTTAGCCTGTTGGAAGTGCTGAAAAATGATCCTGAAACTGCTGATATTCCTGTTGTCGTAATCTCCGCGAAAACACTCACCAATCATGATCGGCATCTGCTGGAAGCACATTCTGAATCGGTATGGATGAAAGGTGGCTTTGAGACGCGTCAATTGGTTGACCATGTGGTGCGTACACTCGGGCATTCTCCCGTTGGTGTAATCAACACTAATAAAGATGATCGAGAACGTAAGTCACTGCCCCATAACCGTTCAGTGATCGAATATGATTCAGAAACGGCAGATGCGGATAGTAACCTGATTCTTGTGATTGACGATAATGCAACAGATCGTCGGCTTACCCGTAAGATGCTCCAGGCGGAGGGTAACTATTATGTCATTGAAGCAAAAACCGGACGCGATGGCTTGAAGTCTATCTATAAGTATCATCCTGATCTTATCCTACTGGACATGCTCCTGCCGGATATGGACGGCTTCTCAATTATTGAAACCTTGCAAAATGATGACAAACTCCGGGATATTCCAATCGTTGTGGTCTCCGCAAAAGATATGACATTAGCGGAACGCGCAACAATCGAAAATCAGATTCACGCATTAATTGAGAAGGCATCGCTTGACCGGCATCAATTGGTAAGTATAATTAAGAGTGAGTTAAGTTAAAATTTAGCTCAAAAATAATATTAAGTGAGGCGTGTAAATGGCTGGAAAAATACTCTACATCGAAGATAATCCGCAAAATATGCGCCTCGTGCGTAAAATGCTACGTGTTGGTGGTTATGACATGGTAGAAGCAAGTGATGGTATGACAGGTGTAACACTCGCAATGAGTGAGCATCCTGATTTAATTCTTATGGACATCAACCTGCCAGATATTGATGGCATGGAAGCTACGGCGCGTTTAAAAGCCATGCATGATATGGCGCATATTCCCATTATTGCGTTAACCGCAAACGCGATGCATGGTGATCGTGAACGTTTTACCGATGCCGGTTGTGATGGTTATTTAGCAAAACCAGTCACGAAAAATGAACTACTCAACATGATCGCATATTTCATGGAACGGGCGAGTGCGTCTTAGCCTGTCCATCATGAGCAATATAAAGGGGGTCTGATGGCTCAAATTGTTGTAATTGAAGACAACGAACAAAATGCACGACTTGCGTCAAAATTATTACGTGTTGCCGGGCATGAAGTGCTGGTTGCTGAAGATGGGGAGATGGGTTTAACCACTGTGTTCGAGGAAAATCCTGATCTTGTGCTGATTGATCTGGGATTGCCGGATATTGATGGACAAACGGTGATTGCGCTGATCCGTCAGCAAGAGGGTGAAGTCGCTAAGACACCTGTGATTGCCTTTACCGCATGGCCAGAAGCAACCGCGCGCAATATGGCAGAAGCATATGGATGTGACGGGGTCATTACCAAACCGATAGACACGCGCACATTTGCTACGCAGGTCAGTGACTTTTTAGGACAAGAGACAACAAAGCCGGAAGGGTCATAAGCATCCTCTGTCTCTGTTTTATGGCATTCGTAAAAACAGGTTTATAAAAACACCTCCGAAAAATTCTAAATTACAGGTCAATATTTAGGCGAATAATTGTGGCTTCTATAGATCAAGAACGACTCAATAAACGTGTAGCGGTTTCTGCCAGTCATTATGACTTTAAAGAACTTGCTGAAATTTATAATCAAACACGTATTGACTACATTGTACCCATGCCGATGAACGCTCGCCGTATGCAAGATTACGTCCATAATTATGATATTCGGCTCGATTTATCCATCGTCGCCTTAAACGATGTGGGTGCAGAAGCCGGGATCGGGATGTTGGGCATTCGTGGAGAACGGGGTTGGATCACGCGATTGGGGGTCATTCCCAATAATCGTGGCTTGCGCCTCGGTCAATTTTTGATGGAAGAGATGATCGAAAAGGCACAGGATGTCGGTGCAACACAGATTCAACTTGAGGTCATCGTTGGCAACGACCCTGCGCGTGGTCTGTTTGAGAAGCTCGGGTTTAAAGCCACACGCAAACTATTGATTATTCGCCGTCCTCCGGGCAAAATTTCACCGGATGCGTCATGTGATAATGTGGATGTCCGCGGGATGGCTACGGGTGAAATTCCTTATTATTTAGAAATGCGCGAGCAGGGTGCTTCGTGGGTAGAGGAAACCTCATCATTGTTGAATGCAGGTAAGCTCAAAGGACTCATCGTAGATATGCCCAATGGCGAAACGGGCTGGGCGGTTTTCCAGAGCAGTCCTTTCCAGCTTTCGCATTTTGTCCTCAGTGAATCGTCTGAGAACACTATTCGCGCCTTGCTCTATCACATCCACAAACAACACGCGATGCAGGATACGAAGATTGAAAATGTGCCAGAAACGCACCCAACATGGGCTATTTTTCAGCAGATGGGTTATATGGAAGTCTTCGCCCGCACAGAGATGACGCTCCAACTTTAAGGCGCTTACTGTAGTGTTTTGAAGACAATGGTAAATGTGGTGCCTTTTCCTGGAGTGCTTTCTACCGAAATTTCCCCTCTGTGACGGTCAATCACCCGTTTGACGATAGATAACCCCAGACCACTCCCCTCAATTTTATAATGTGTCGCGGTTTTCGCACGATAAAATCGCTCGAAAATATGTGGGAGTTCATCTTCACTAATCCCGATGCCGGTATCGATGATGCGAATGATCACATCACCGAATTGATAGCGCGTTTGTACTTTGACATCCCCACCTTTGAACGTATACCTGATCGCATTACTGACCAAATTCCCGATTGCCCGCGAAAATTCCATCGTATCAACAGAGAGTTTCGGCATTTTCTGGCGCTCAAGGTCAAGTGAGAGTGCGATGGATTTCTCCTGTGCGTCCGCTTGTAATCCATTCATCAGGTCTGTGATGATGGTGTTGATGTCAGTTGGCTCAAATTCCCATTCGTCAGTATTTTCCAGACGGGACAGCGTGAATAAGTTATCGATCATCGAGGAGAGACGGTCAACTTGCCGATCAAGATCATAAATATGTATCTCGCGTGTGCTGTCATCTTTTGTCGTCCTCACCAACGCGGCTTTGAGTTTGATGGTTGCAATCGGTGTTTTCAAATCATGAGAGGCATCGCTGATAAAATTACGCAAAATGCGGATGCGTTCGCGCTCAATTGCAAGGTTGATCGTCTGTTCATGTGCATTTTTTTGCTCGGTAATATCCTGTGCGATTCCCCCAATACGTTTGACGGCATCGTTGTCATCACCGATGATAAAGGCTTTATTTTTTATCCAGCGTGTTTCTCCAGTTTTGTCGATAATACGAAATTCTTCTTCGTAGGTATCTCGTTTTGAAAAACGCCGTCTAACGTTCTCGCGGTCATCGGGATGGACAATATCAAACAGTAATTCAGGGTTTTTGTAGAAGTTGGCGCGTTTGATACCGGTGAGTGTCTCAAAAGGTGGGCTGACGTAATAGATATGCCGATTGGTGACATCCGCTAACCAGAAGACATCATCAATATTGGTGGTCAATTGCTGAAAGTTGATCTGATTTTCATATAGTTCAGATTGTGATTGGTTCAGCGCACGGCTCAGATTATGGATGGAGTCGTACATGACATCAAATATAGGACGTGCGGCGTGATCGGCAAATTCCGGGAATTTACTCGCAGACCGCATGATGTAAAACGTTAAGGGCGCAGAGATGATTAAACCGGCGACAGTCTTATGCACAATGTTACCAGGCAAAAAGGTCAGGAATGCCTCAGTACCGAATGAGCCAAGCAAGTAAAACAACACCGCATCCACCCACAGCGCAACCAGCAACGCGATGCCGGGCAATAACCATTTAGAGACCGTTGGAAAGGCGTTCTTTATCCCCTGATACACAATTGCAATAATCAGCATATCAAAGATAAACACGAGCGATGATGCCAAAAATTGTCGATAATCCGGCACATAATCCATGATACTAGCGATGTCTGCGGTTGCTGTCGGCAGACCAGCATAAACGTTAATCACCATCAGGGTAAACAGGCTAATGAGGTTTACTGCCGCCACACCATAAATTGCTTGTTGGGCACTGCGTGTGCCGTTGGCAACATACAACATTAAAACGATCATTAAAACCATCGGGACTAATACATCAGTCGGGATACGCAGGAAAATATCATCAATGGGTTCGAGCACAATCGTCAATGGTGTAGACAAGCCCAGAATTGCGACTAAGCTGGCAAGATAGAACATCAACGCTGTGGAACCAATACGTGGGCTTATTCGATGTAAGAATATGGTCAGTACAGATAAACTGAGCACACTTAATGTGAATAAGACGTATATAGACATATATCTCCCTGCAAAATGACGATTCATATTAAGTATAGCGTAAATCGTGCATTTATAAGCGTTGGTTTGAGATTAATGATTTTAAAAAGGTGTTCATAATTTGCAGGTAGTGGTTAAGCAGGTAGTGGTTAAGAAGTATGCTTCAAAATTAGGCTATTTGGTTGTTTGGGTATGTACCGTAGGGGAGACCTGCCAGGTCGCCCTTACAAACAGCCATCGCGGACAGTCGGCAATTTTGAATACCGTCACTTATCATGCAACCATTATCAGTTTGTACCTGTTGGTAGCGATAATCAAAACGGTATAATAGGCACTTGATGACGATAAAACACCGGAGAGGCAAGGTTATGGACTCCGAAAAATGGTTACATCACGAAGCACAGGTTACGCTCTCACGGCTGTTGCCCCGCATTGAGCCAATGCTGAATGACCCTGAAGATTACACAAAATTCGTCACACGGGTACAGGAACATTTCCCCCGTGTATTCAGTCTGCTTTATCAACTTTATGGCGGACGGTACGACTTTTTCTATCACCTTGAGCAAATTCTCCTCACGGTTGCACGAAGTTGGTCAGAACGTCAGGATGACTTGCGTGCGCTAGACCGACGGCGCGAATCTGAACGTGACTGGTATCTTAATGAAGCGATGGTGGGCGGCGTTGCCTATGTTGATCTATTCGCTGGCGATCTTAAAGGTATTCAGCAGAAAATCCCGTATTTTAAAGAATTAGGTTTGACCTATTTACACCTAATGCCCCTGTTTGATGCCCCTCTGGTCAATAGTGACGGTGGCTATGCGGTCAGCAATTATCGCAAGGTGAACCCGAAGCTCGGCAATATGGCGAATTTGTCCAAACTTGCCAGTGAACTGCGCCGGGAAGGAATCAGCCTGGTACTAGATTTTGTCTTTAATCACACATCAGACGAGCATCGCTGGGCACTACGGGCGTTAGAAGGGCAGGAAGAATATCAGAATTACTATTATATGTTCCCTGACCGCACACTACCCGACCAATATGAGCAGACTCTGCGCGAAATTTTCCCTGACCAGGAACCGGGGAATTTTACCTATGTTCCCGCACTGGATCGGTGGGTGTGGACGACGTTTAATCACTTTCAATGGGATTTGAATTATAAAAATCCGGCAACGTTCAACGCGATGATGGGCGAAATGCTCTATCTTGCGAATCAAGGGGTGGAGATTTTGCGCCTTGATGCCGTAGCCTTCTTATGGAAGGAGATGGGCACGCCCTGTGAGAATTTGCCACAGGCACACCTCATCATTCAAGCGTTTAATGCACTTGTACAAATCGCCGCGCCTGCCTTGCTGTTTAAATCTGAGGCGATTGTTCACCCGCGCGATGTAGCGACATATATTAGCGTGAATGAATGCCCGATTTCGTACAATCCCACCTTTATGGCGCTCATCTGGGAAGCAATGGCAACGCGAGAGGTTAAATTGTTACGTCATTCGATGAGCAAACGCTTTGATATTCCAGAAAATACAGCATGGGTCAATTATGTGCGCGTGCATGATGACATCGGCTGGTCATTCGCTGATGAAGACGCAATTGAAGTTGGGATTCAAGGGTATGACCATCGTCAATTCTTGAATCAATTTTTCATTGGCATTTTTCCGGGGAGTTTCTCTACCGGGTTATCGTTCGGCTATAATCCACAAAATCAAGATATGCGAATCTGTGGTACAACCGCTTCCTTGAGTGGCTTAGAGAAAGCGTTAGCGGACGATGAAAAATATGCGATTGAGCATAGCATCCGCCGAATTCTGATGATTCATAGTTTGATCCTCTCTGCTGGCGGTATTCCTTTGATTTATCTCGGTGATGAAATTGCCACACTCAATGATTATAGCTACAAAAGTGATCCGGGTAAGGCAAAAGATGATCGCTGGGTGCATCGCCCGCGCTTTAACTGGAATCGGGCGGCATTACGCACCGATCATGCGACGATTGAAGGGCGAATATTCCAATCATTAAAGCATATGATACAGGTGAGAAAGCGCACACCGGCTTTCCGTGATGCTCAAACGTTATTTTTTGATACACAAAATCCGCATGTGCTGGCATATGCGTGTAACCGTGAGGTGCTGATATTGGCAAATTTCTCCGAGTTTGAGCAGGTTATTGACCGTGATGTGATTCATGCCTATTTCCCATTGACCAATCGCCCCTACGATTTGCTCACCAATGCTAAGGTTGATGTTGCCGATGGATTTATCAGGCTCATGCCGTATGGGTATCTCTGGGTGACGAATAGCTAAAGATGATGAGTGTCTTGAAGAAACAGGTTGTGCGTGTCCGCATCGTGTTCGTTATGATTGTGCTTTGCTTGGCACTGCTTGCAAGTGTCAGCGCACAATCAGATGATTTGGATGTATGGCGACAACATACAGGGATAGGACTCACGCTCAGTACACCATCGGCGTGGTTTGACCTGCGCGATAGCCGTGAATTTGAGATGGCGCTCAACACTTTACTGGCGATAAATCCTGATGTTGCGTCATTTGTCTCGCCCTCTATCGGCGTTGATCTGTTTTTATTTGACCCTGATCGTTTGATCAGTTTGAACGTGACCGCAACAGCGGTGCAAACGGTGCCATCCTTATCGGTGCTGTTGCCCTTGCTAGAAGCTGAATATGTGGCACAGGGCATTCAGGTGAACGATGCACAAATTGTCGGGCTTCCTGCTGGCAATGCCGCGTGGCTTTATTTACAGCCGACCCTAAACGGCGCGGATGGTAATCCTCTCCAAACCAGTCAAATACAATACATTATTCCAGATAATAATCGGCTGATCTTTATTACGATGAGTGCCCCGGTAGAAAGTTTTGTGGATAACTTACAAGTATTTGCACAAATTGCGGATACAGTCGAATTGCCCGGTTCTTTAGGCGGGTGGGCGCGCTTTAGTGGGACGGACCTGAGCATCCGTGTGCCTTTTGGGTGGCGCTCACGCAGTCCACAAACAGCGAATACGCAGATTGCAACGGGATTACCGGATGCAAGCGCAACGTTCGATCTTTCTGTAACATCGTCGGATTCGTCACAAAGTATTACGGATCTTATAGACCGTGTACAAAATACCTATGACGAGCAGGCACGTACGATCATTAGTCTTGAGCGGGTGCGGTTGCCTGCTGGTGAATTTGTGCGGGGAGAAACGGCTGTGGTTGAGGATGGTAGCGAACGGATTGTTGTTGATTATATCGGGATAATCAACGGTGCAAATCCGCGTACCATGACCGCAACATTTACGGTGAATGCTGATCTTGCAGAAGGGCGCTTACCCATTTTTGCGGTGATGATGCATACCTTGCGGGTGCAATAACCTTAGCTGATTGGTAAGCTAATTGTGAAGATTGTGCCTTCGCCAACTGTGCTGGCTACACTGATGTCTCCATTGTGTATTTCGATGATTTTTTGCGTGATTGATAATCCAAGCCCGGTTCCACCAGCATCAATTTCACGGGCTTTATCCACACGATAAAAACGCTTGAAAATTAATGGTAGGTGCTCTGGTGCTATACCATCACCCGTATCACTAATGATAATTTTGATGCGATCATCATCCTGACGGGTGGTGATGGTCACGATGGCATACTCTGGTGAGTATTTAATGGCATTGTCGATCACATTACTAAAGGCACGTTCTAGCTCAAACTCATCTGCATATATAGGCGATAGTGCTTGCTCAAAAGCCTGCATAAATTGAATCGATTTTGTCTCCGCTTGTGGGCGTAACCGTGTGCTGATGTGTACTAACATGGTGTTGACATCACATAGGATAAGGTTGAATTTCTCACGACTATCCAGTGTGACCATCGCCATCAAGCTATCTACCAGCCGATTCACATATTTTGACTGATGTTCGATGGTACTTAGTCGCGCAACAATACGCTCATCAGAGGTCATGCGTTTGATCATATAAATGGAGCTATGGATGATCGACAACGGGGTACGAAAATCATGGGATGCCCCCTGCACAAATTCAGTCAGAACCTTCATACGCTGACGTTCTACTTCAATTTGTATACGCTCATTCTCCAGCTTTTTGTGCGAAGTGATGTTTGTGCAGAAGAGTAGACGCGCAGGTAATTCTTCGAAAGTAAAGGGCACTGAAGTCGTCAAGAGCACAAGAACCTCACCATTTTTTGTGGTGAATTCTATCTCTTTTTGTTGCCCACTATCAGGTAAGTCATCCGGGAATAGTGTCTGTAAATAGCCATCCTGTAATGCCTCGATATCATAACCCGTCAGTTCCTCTACAGTTGAGTTGATAAATTTTACCGAATCCTGAACCATGACAAACACCATTTCTGGTATGCCGTTAATCAAGCTCTTTAGTTGATACTCGCTCCGTTGAATGAGTTGTTGTAAGCGTACATCAACCAGATCATTCCAAATATCTTGCGCGATGGAGTGATCAATGTGCGTCCAATAGCGTGATTTCCCTGAGACTTCCTGTTCCCATGCCGTAAATGAACGTTCTGGTCCTAATTTTGGTGAACCAGTGATAGATTGTACCGGTCGCCCCCACTTGACGGTTTGCCGTAATTCCTTACGGAACCATAAGATATAAATGGAGGCAATTGGCTTAAAAGAAATACAAAATAATCCGCTGGCAAGCTCTTTATGTGCCTCTGATTCTGGGTACAATTCGCTCAACACACTGGTATGAAATATATTGTTTTGATGCGTGTTTTCGTCTAACCATTGCACAAGTCCATCAATAAATTCTTGTGATGGTGTCGTTCCTGCACGGATTGTCTGCACTCTGCTCACAACTGTCAGACCATCCGCAGGGATCAACTTCATCAAATCGTCTGGATGGTCGGCAATGGTACTAAACAAATCGTCTGAATTGCGTGTGTTACGTATAAAATTATGGGCATCGGTCAGACGTTGTGCCCGCGCTACAGCCCGTTCTTTTTCTTCTATTGTGGCGATCTGTGCGGCGAACACGGTGCTAAAGAAACGACACATATCCCGTAGCGAGCGTGTGATATAAAGGGGCTCAGAATGATGGCAGGCAAACAGACCCCATAAACGCCCCTCTTTTTCAATTGTTAGGGTCATTGAAGCCGTACTGCCCATATGCTCTAAATAAGCCAGATGCCCTGCAAAAACCCCGCGTGTTAAGCACAATCCCATATCCAGCGGTGGAACATCTTTGTTAATTGCCACTATGTTGATCGGTTGATAATGGATGTCAGGGATCATACGAATATTGTTTTGCAGGAATAATTCTCGTGCCTGTGGGGGAATATCTGAAGCAGGGTAATGTAATCCCAGCATCGGGCGCATCCCATCCTGAACCACCTCCGCGATAACTTCACCATGTTGGTCAACTTCATCGAATTGATAGGCGAGTACGCGATCATGCCCCAAAAGTTCATGCAATACCTGTGTTGCAAGTTGACAAAGCTCGCTCAGGGTGGTTGTACTTTTTACCTTCTCAATGTGCCGTTGTAACCGTCGATAGGGACTGCTGAGGATATTCTCTTTACTTTTTGCAATTGAATTTTCTTCTTGCTCAAATTCAAAAACATACATATCGCCGTTATTATAGGCATAAAGTTCCAGCAATTTACCGTTATTAGTGATGACTTGTAAATACAGGGGTAACTCGAAGGAATCTTGAGTAATATACTGCGAGATATACTGCCCGCTTTTCTCATTCATAAGGTGATTGAGTGGCTTGCCGAATAGTTCGGTAGGTTCCTCAGAGAAAAAATCTGATGTGTTCGCGCTTGCATAGTGGATATTAAATTGTTTGTCTGTGGCAATTACCGCGCCAAACGGTTGGATCGTTCCGGGTGTATGGATTGGTTCGATTTCGCATTGGTCGGGGTCAAAATTATAACTTGAGTTCATACTTCAATCCAAAAATGTCTTAACTTTGATGCAAATTACGATTTCTTAAATATAGCATACAAGTCATCTCAAGATCATATAATTATTATGAATGTTGTTCATTGAAATCACTAAAAGAGTTGCATGTTTTAACCGGAAAGACGGTCTAATTCCCCGTGTCTTTCTGTCTGGTAATTTATTTGAGATGATTTTCCCGTCGAATATTAACGGATTCTGAGTGATGTGGAACAAGGGTTTATATGCGGAACAAAGCACTGATTAAACACGTTACACTGGTGGAACAGCTATGAATTTAGGAGAAATCATGCGTAACATAACACGACCCATAACGTTGCTGATTATTATGCTCATATTGGGCACAACGAGTAGTTTGGCTCAGGATGATGAAACAGACATTACGAACGGATTTCGAGTGTGTGAATGGGGATTGGTGGTTATTCAATCGGATGATGCCAATCAACTTACAGATATGACCATTACAAGCCCACAGAATTATGCGGGTATTGCGGATAGTGCATTTACACTCATGGGTACGGGAAAAGGGCTATTTGAAAATAATGTGGTTGTAGACGTTACTGATACTGAAGGTAACCTACTGTTCAGCGAACCAACAACCATGACAACTGATGA
>DAOTXB010000612.1:0-2738 GCA_034435575.1 Anaerolineae bacterium | reverse complement strand
TTCACCAGCGCGATCTTCGCCCGTTCTTTTTCTGGAATGTCTATGGATTCAATTGCCAATGCGACGACGAAGGGATCATTGGTCGCTTGCTGTACTTGCTGTTGGTGCATGTCATACACCCGCAGGGCAACATCACCCAAGCCATGATACATCTGCATATCAATGGCAGTTTTCAGGTCCTTGCGTAAACGCTGAACCCCATAATAATGACGCTGTAAAGTAGGTTTTGGTTGGTCAGTCATCGTTTATATCTCCTATGCCTATATAATCGCGTAATTTTCGGCGTGTTTTCTGGTTGTTGATCTCATACAACTCCACACTCAATATCCGGCGCAACGTACGACGCGCATGATACAATCGGGATTTCACCGTGCCTTCCGGCACCCCCATCACCTGAGCAATTTCCTCCAGCATAAAGCCTTCTTCTGCGTTGAGGATGAGTGCCTGTCGTTGGTCTTCTGGCAAGGTGTTCATCGCGTTTTGCACCTTCTGGTACACTAATGACCAGTGTGCGCGTTCTTCCGGTTGTAGATATTTTGCCGCCGTCGGTGAAGGCACATCATCCCACGATATTTGCCGATGACGCTTTTGCTTGCGGAGCGCATCATAACAGCGGTTACGCCCAACACGATACACGAACGGCAACAACTTCTCACGCGGGTGCATCCGTGCCAGATTGACATACAATGCCGTGAACACATCCTGAATGATGTCATCTTCGGTATCATGCACACCGATTAAGCGCCGGACAAAACGCCGAATTGCCGGTTCGAGCAACATTTGCAACGCATCGAATGCGGATTTATCGCCGGATTGTGCCCCGGTAAGGTGGCGCTGTGCTAGGGCTTGTTGGTCTGAGTCAAACACACGGCAAACTCTCCTTTCTACTGACTAACTCGCAGAAAAGCATGTGAGGTTCAAAATTGGTTGCCAATATCTACAATATGAAAAAGGTGCTATCTAGCTTACGTTTTTCTGCTGAATTGCATCACGCCATCGTCTAATGTGCTATAGCGCAAATAGGCAATATCAATCAGATAATTTTGATACACTTTCCAGGGTTTTGCGGTGCTTTGCTTGGGCAGATGCGCCATCGCGCGTTGTACATAGCCGGAGCTAAAATCAAGTGGTGGCTCCACTGCAAGCTGTGTCATATCCGCGAGGGTTGGACGGCATTCCGTATACCCGTGCGCGTCCATATGGGTGAGCAGACGACACACATACTCCGAAATGAGTTCTGCCCGTAATGTCCATGAGGCGTTGGTATAGCCGAAGGTCAATGCAAGATTCGGCACATTACTGAGCATCATCCCACGATAACTGAGTGTATCGCCGGGGGCGATGTCCTCACCATCCACACAAATTTGCACACCCGCCATGATCTGCATGTTGAGCCCAGTAGCAGTCACGATAATGTCCGCTTCCAGCAATTCACCCGATTGCAAGCAAATGCCTTTTTCGGTGAAATGGTCGATATGATCGGTGACAACAGAGGCGTTGCCGGACTTAATCGCCTCGAACAGGTCAGCATCCGGTACAAGGCACAAACGTTGTTCCCACGGGTTATAAGTCGGCGTGAAGTGCTTCTCCACATCATAATCTTCGCCGAGATGCTCCTGCACCTGCGTGATCAAATTTTGTTTGGTGGCTTTTGGCGCACGGCGGGCAACCTGAAAGAAGACAATCTGCAATAGAATCGCTAACCAGCGCGTGATGCGATAGGCGATGGACGCAGGGAGTGTGTTGTGTAAGTAGTTCGCAATGCCCGATTCTGATGGACGCGAAATAACATATGTGGGCGAGCGCTGTAACATGATGACGTGCTCTGCATCTTGTGCCATAGCAGGGACAAGTGTGACCGCCGTCGCGCCACTGCCGATGATGACCACGCGCTTACCACGATAGTTGAGGTCTTCGCGCCACTTTTGTGGGTGGATGATCTCCCCCTGAAAGCGATCAGTCCCGTTCCATGTAGGCGTATAGCCTTCGTCATATCGATAGTAGCCACTGCACACATGCAAAAAGTTACAGGTAAATTGGGTAGGTGTTTGCTCCGCGCCAACTTCCGCAGTGACCGTCCATAGGGACTCGTCAGATGACCAACTGATGCGCGTCACGCGATGTTTGAAGCGTATGTAACGATCAATGTTAAACGCGATACTCGCCTCGCGGATATAGGTGCGGATCGCGTCACCATCTGCCAGTAATTTTGCGCCTGTCCACGGGTAAAAGCTAAATCCGAACGTGTGCATGTCCGAATCCGAGCGCACCCCCGGATAGCGGAATAAATCCCATGTGCCACCGATGGCATCGCGCCCTTCTAAGAGAGTGAATGTTTTGTCGGGGCACTCTTTTTGCAGATAATACGCCGCACAAATACCGGATAATCCGGCTCCGACAATCAATACATCAACATGCTGTGATTCCATTGTCTTAATTTTCTAAAATATCAACATTATCCAAAATAATAGCGTAAATACCTGTGTGATCCGGTAGGCGAAGATTCGGTGACGCGATTATACGCCACCGATGGTGTCACACACAGTCGCTGATTATAAACCGTAAATGTCGCTATACTTGGTACGCAGATAGGCGATGTAATCATCTGATTGGATCGCGCCACCGGTCAAGCGTTTTGTCAATTCTGCGGCGGTGAATTTACGTCCGTGCTGATAGATATTTTCCTGTAACCAGCCGAGCAACGTGCTAAATTTACCCTGTGTAATTTCTTCCTGAAT
>DAOTXB010000611.1:0-1973 GCA_034435575.1 Anaerolineae bacterium | reverse complement strand
TATCTTGAAATCTCAGACTATGCCTACATTGCATCATCCGGGGATGAAAACACCCCGGTTATGGATTGGACAACCATCACGCTTGCCCGCCCTCTGGAAGATGGCTCGTTTATTGTAGAAGATTATAATTTTGAGAACACCAGCGCATTTATTTTAAATCCAGCAACCAATGGTTCAACATTATCACCTTATCAAGCGAATGAAACGAGAGAAAATAGCGAAGCCCGTCTCTATGAAACATCAACAGACACCGAGTCTGATGATGTTATGGAAGGGGAACCACGCATTGTCCCCGTCAATTACACACCATTTTTTGGCTTTCAGGTCAACAATGGCAACCTTGATGAGCATATGCAAGGGTTAATCAGCGGGCGTTCAGATCAGCATGCAACTGCCATGATTCTTGAGCCGGAAGGGGACAATTTACTTGGTCGACTAGAGATTAGTGAAGGACCAGCGATTGGCGATAATATCATCGATAGTGTAGCAAATGCCTGGGTGCTGGCTGGTGGCATTGCTATTGTTTCTGCGGCAGGTGCGGGGTGGATGATGAGCCGACGCATCAGCAAACCCTTGCTCACATTGACCGAAACAACCAGCCTTATGACCAATGGCGATCTTTCTGCCCGTGCAGAAATTAGCCGTCATGATGAGATTGGCACCTTATCACAATCATTTAACGAAATGGCGACCCGTATCGAAAATACCGTGGTCACATTGCGTCGTTTCGTTGCCGATGCCGCCCATGAGCTACATACGCCGTTAACCGCACTACGTACCAATATCGAACTTAATCAAGAAAACTTTGGTGACGAAAATAACATCCGTGCGCTGAAGCAACTAGATCGCTTAGAAGCACTTGCTGATGATTTACTCGCACTATCGCGTATCGAAGCCGTGACCCATCGTAAAAAGTATGACAAGGTTGATGTAACATCATTATTGAATGACATCAGTATCACTTATGCGTCATGGGCAGAACAGGCAGATATTGATTATCTACTAGAGCTACCATCGAGTACGCCACCTGTGTATGGTAATCCTGAGCAATTACGGCGGATGCTTTCAAATATCCTGGATAATGCGATCAAATTCACCCCACATGGCGGTACAGTAACCGTCAAAATGTCTCATGAATCAGATTATCGGCATCTAAGAATCACGGTAGAAGATACAGGGATCGGCATTCCTGAGCATGATTTGCCACATTTGTTTGATCGCTTCCGACGCGGGCGTAACACGAATCATCATCCCGGAAGTGGGCTTGGATTAGCGATTGTGAAGGCAATTGTAGATACACATCAAGGGACGGTCACAGCGGAAAATCATCATCAAGGAACACGGCTAACTGTCTGCCTACCCGTAGAGATCAATAAACCATCACATCAGAACAATCCGCCCAAACAATTGGTTTCATCCGGTTACGAACATGCAATTCAACATTGATGTGCTCATAATACAAATTACCTGAATATAGCAAAAAGCGAGCAACAAAATAGACAAGTTTGTTAGATTTTGACCACTGAACACGATATCCCTAATAGAAGTGCGCGCACACTCGTGTAAGCCAAAAAATGATGAAGGGAATTGTGTTCATGTTTCGTAAACTTGGATTATGCATACTCGTACTGAGTATTTTGATTATCAGAATCAATACAACTGCACAGACTACAGTGACACTTACTGTTGCGGTATCTACCTTTGATCAAGACCGTCTCTCTACAACAGTATTTGATTCCTTTGAAGCACAATATTCTGGTGTACAGGTGGAAATGGTTGACCCCGGCGATTCGATATTTATCACGTCTATTGATAATAATGTAGAAGATCATCTCGATGACATCGCATATTACGCCTCACAAGCAGATGTGTTACCACTCAGTCCATGGCATCTCTCTAGTGTGATGACCCGTGCGGGTTATTTGCTGAACTTACAGCCATTGGTCAACAGTGACCCGACATTTGATGCAAAC
>DAOTXB010000610.1:0-4230 GCA_034435575.1 Anaerolineae bacterium | reverse complement strand
CGGGAGATCAATGGCGATGACGATGCCTGACATCAACGCGCTATTCCGTCGCCTGCCAGCGGTGGATGCCTTACTGAACAGCGAAAAAGCGCGATCCCTTATCAGCGACTATGGGCGAGAGATGGTCGTCAGCACAACCCGCGATGTTATAGAAAACTTACGGGATCAACTGCGCGGGGGTAAAACCCCAAATATGGCGAGTGATACCGTCTTAGAAATGATCTCCGGCGCGCTACAAACGGCTTTCACCCCAACGTTACTCCCGGTAATCAATGCAAGCGGGGTCATCATCCACACCAATCTAGGTCGTGCGCCCCTCTCCGTTGATGCACAACAGGCAATCCAGCAAATAGCCACCAATTACAACACGCTAGAATTTGATCTGGAAAATGGTAAACGTGGCAGTCGCTTGCTCCATGCAGAAGCACTCCTACAAGAAATCACCGGTGCAGAAGCCGCCTTAGTCGTCAACAACAACGCCGCCGCAACTGTGCTCATGCTCGCCGGATTAGCACAAGGGCGCGAAGTGATCGTGTCTCGTGGGCAACTAGTTGAGATTGGCGGGGGCTTCCGTGTGCCAGATGTGATGCGACAAAGTGGCGCGATTCTGGTCGAAGTGGGCACCACCAATCGCACCCGTATTGCAGATTATGCCAATGCACTGACCGAAAATAGCGATTTGCTGATGCGTGTGCATAGCTCCAACTTTAAGCTCACGGGCTTTGTGGAGGAAACCGACATCGCAGAAATGGTCGAACTCGCGACGACCCATGAACACCTAAAAGTGGTTGATGATCTTGGCAGTGGCGCGTTGATCGACACCGCACAATTCGGCTTAGCACATGAACCGATGGTGCAGGATAGTGTTCGTGCGGGCGCAGACGTGATCGCCTTCAGCGGGGATAAGCTACTCGGTGGTCCACAAGCCGGAATCCTTATTGGTAAGGCAAGCGCCATCAATCCGCTTAAAAGACATCCCCTCGCGCGTGCCATGCGTGCTGATAAACTCTGTTTAGCCGCGCTGACGGCAACCTTAGACCATTATCGACGGGGAGAAGCGCTCGCGAAGATTCCGGTTCTACGCATGATGGCATACACATTAGACGACCTGCACACAACCGCCCACGCATGGATGGATACACTACAACACCATATCCCTGATGCCAGATTGCAGGTCATTGAGGGAGAATCAACCGTTGGCGGTGGGAGCATACCCGGGAGCACCTTACCAACAGCATTACTTGCGATTGAGGTCGATAATCCAGAACACTTCATGCACGACCTGCGCCATGCGCCATTACCGGTGATCCCACGAATCATCGCCAATCGCGTCGTTGTTGACCCGCGCACCGTCTTACCCCATCAGTCGAACACCCTACTAGAAACGCTCAAGTCCGTTCTTGCAAGTTTGTAACATCACAAAATCGTTACTAATTCTTTACACTTATAGGATGATTTAGTGACGCAGTCGTGCTATATTATTTATAGATCACAAAATAATTTAGTGTCATGTAATGCTTATTATCAAGCATCGGCATCAATTGATGTCATAGGAAGATCACAATATGCCGCTCACAATACTGCCAAACAACGCAAATCCATCGACGATACGCCTGTCCATGATCGGTGAATGGACATGGAGTGACTTGTTTGCAATCAACGAAGAATTGCATGACCTGATATTGAGATCCAAAAATCCCGTTACACTCATCGTTGATATGCGCTATTCAACAACACACCTGAAGGATCTCGTTCATTACGCCTCAAAGTTAGAGTTCAACCAGCAGCAACATTTCATGCAGATTATTGTCGTAACGCTGAACCCCAAAATAGCGCATCTTGTCGCGTCCATTAATGCGTTGAGTAAATATACGGAATGTCTGACGGTTAAATCGCTCGATGAAGAGCATCGACTGAATAAACTGCATCACTCAAGCGTATAAACGTATAATTGAGGGGCAATCAATTGTTGAACAAACAATAGACGTGTTCTGCCTTGCATTAGCGACATTGTGCCTGCGTGATTGCAACGTCTTCCCCCACTAACCAGCACTGAAGCGCCATCACACCGCGCAAATTGCGATCAAATTCAGGGAAGTCGGCGGTTGCTAACTCAACATCCGCTGATGGAATCCCTAGACCATCTACCCAACTTGCCGCCGTGCCCGTCACCGGATACGCGCTAAAGTCGTCTCCAAAGCTGTAGTCGGTTGCTTGCCCCAAAACTGCGCCCATCGCTTCTGAAACACCACCTGTTGCACAATCGCCTGTGAATACCCCATTCGCGGCACTATGGTAGAACAACACCGTCGCTGGACGCAGGTCGTTAATCAACGCCGCCAGACTGACAGTCTCCGGCTCAGAGAACGGTTCGCCCCCTGCGGAAACTTCAATATCCCGAAAGAACGCCTGCGGTGACCAGCCACACCCCCAATTACGGTTCAGGTCTACCCCATTGGCGTTGAACCTACCAGAAACCGTCCGCCCTAATGCCATCCCATCCGGGTTTAGTTCGGGGACGAATACCAGCGACACTCCGGGCAAAATATCTGCTGGATTGGTACTGAAATGCGCCAACAAGCGCACTACTAGTTCCACGGTGTTGCTCTCCAAACCACCATGCACACCCCCGACCAGCATCACACTCATAGCGCCCGTCCCGACTCGATACGCCAGCAAATCCACGCCTTGCACCGATTGACCGAAGGCGAACACCTCCGGCAAACTGCTCACAGGACGCGCAGGAGTCGGCGATAGGCGCACATCACTTGATGCAGATGACAGGGTTGGTGTGGCGATATCTAGTGTCGGGCGTGGCGTGAATGTGGCGGGTTGAACAACCAACACAGGAGTCGCCAACATAGGGGTATTTGTGATGTCGGACGTGGGCGTGAACGTAGGAGCTTGCAACGTTGGCGTGACGCTGGAGAACACCACGCGTGTCGGGAGCGCTTGCTCTGGTACTGATGTCTCTTGGCAGGCAACGAGAATTAGCGTTATGATTCCTAATAGAATGGCTTGACCCCAACCAGAGTGGGAACATCTCATGAAAAATTTACACCTATTCGTCTTTTGCATTTTAGTTCTCATCATTTCTGCCTGTAGCAGTGGTGAGCAATCTATATCGGATTTACCGACGCGTGTCGTTTTGCCAACGTTGACGGAAACATCAACACCGACGGCGACCAACACGCCAACGATCACACCAACACCGACGGCAACAGCGACCGCCTCTAACACACCAACCGCAACAGCCACCAATACCGCAACGGCGACGTTTACGCCCTCAAACACCGCGACGATTACACCGAGCTTTACGCCAGAAAACACCAGCACACCCACAGCAACGGCAACGCTTCCAGCAAGCGCAACGCCCTTACCGCCTGTCATCAACACGTTTACAGCCAGCGCAACGGTGGTTACAGCGGGCACACAGATCACGCTATCATGGGACGCTGAGGGCGATTCGGCGATCATTCAACGCCTGAATAGTGCGAACGCGGTTGTCGAAACCACGTCGGTTGTGCCCACCGGACAGCTCCCCGTCACCATACCGAGTGAGGGCACCGTGCTGTATTATCGCCTAGTCGTGACTCGTGGCGGGCAGGAAGTCGCGCGTTCTGTGCCGATCAATGTGCAAATCCCCTGCACGATTAGCTGGTTCTTCGGTAATCAGTTTGTCACAGATGGCGCGTGTCCGCTAGCACAGGAAATCAGCGGGGTCGGGGCATATCAGCCTTTCCAGAACGGGTTCATGGTCTTCGTGACCGCGAATGGGCAGAATCGCGTGTACGGTTTCAACGCTAGTAACGGGCAATATGCGGTCTATAACAACGCGTGGGATGGTACGACGGTCTTCCCGTGTCCGTGTGGGAACGCTCCGGCGGGCTTGTTTGAACCACAAGGGGTGTTCAATTGGGCATATAACAACACCAACGGCACCGTCGGCACATGGTATGGACCAACAGGCATCGGCTGGTCAACCGCGCTGGCAGACACCAACAACGTGCAGGTCGTTCAGTTCGAGCAGAACGGCACAACCTTCTACATGCGTATTCCGGGCTATGGTGTGGTGCGCTTATCCGGCGCAGTACCGGGTACCATCGGCACATGGACACGGGTGCAGGGTGCGTTCTAGTGGTGCGAGTTAGGGTGTGTAAATGATTGCGTGTGTGCCTGATGCTGAACCATCAGGCAATAAGGGCAACCCCTATCGGGCTGATACGCTGT
>DAOTXB010000609.1:0-3760 GCA_034435575.1 Anaerolineae bacterium | reverse complement strand
ATCAACACTGCACCGATGACGGCATCTGCGGTGGTGATGACCTCTTGAATGTTGGCACCATTGGAATAGAGTGAGGTAAAGCGTCCGTGCATCGTGTCATCAAGATAGCGCAGGCGTTCAAGGTTCACATCGAGCAAGGTCACGCTCGCGCCCATGCCAAGGGCGACTTTGGCGGCATTTGTGCCTACCGTGCCACCACCTAGCACAACCACACGCGCCGGACGTACACCAGGCACACCACCCATCAAAATCCCGCGTCCACCCTGCGTTTTGGTTAGATAGGTCGCCACGACCTGTGTCGCCATCCGTCCGGCAACCTCGCTCATCGGCTCCAAAAGTGGCAGTTTGCCTTCTTTATCAACAACCGTTTCATATGCCAAGCCAGTCACGCCAGTTCTTAGCATCTGATGCGTCAGTTCCTCAGCGGCGGCGAGGTGTAAATAGGTGAAAAGAATCAGATCATCGCGCATGTAGCCATATTCGCTTGCCTGCGGTTCCTTCACCTTGACCACCATTTGTGCCCGTCCCCACACATCAGCGGGGTCTTCTAACAATGTGGCACCGGCGGCGGAGTATTCTTCATCACTAAAAGCACTGCCCGCACCTGCACTCATTTGTACGATGACTTCATGCCCATGCGCGACCAATTCCCGCACCCCATCCGGCGGTACAGACACACGATATTCGTCAGTTTTAACTTCTTTGGGAATGCCAATAATCATCTAATTTGCTCCAGACAAACGGTTGGATATTATTGAGCATATTGTACACCATAACTAAAGAATCGGACTTATAAATATACAAAATGCCCAAATTAATTATCCTATAGAAAAAATCGACATTCATATGGATTCAGGTATACTCGTCAGCATTTAACCCTTAGGACTTACGCACTTGCACAATTAAATCAGCCAACAGACCTATTACCACATCTTGACGACAAGTTATTAGTCGTTAGAGCATGTTTTGTAAGAGCGCGAAATACTTTACATAATGCTAGCGGTGGCATACGCCTACGTACCCTAAGTACGATGCCACCCTACAGACCGGAATTCGTGTAGGGACGGATCTATGTATCCGTCCGAAAAACACAAATAATTCCAAACATTACTTATCGCAAACGTGCTCTTAATGTAATTACCAAAAAAGCAACGATAAGCCAAAAACCGAACAATTTGTTGGTGACTAACTAAAAACTGTCAACTGCGTCACTTCTAACCCTATAAAAATTATGCGGTTTATAGTCAGCGATTATGCGCGTTGCGTCGTTACATAACCGTAAACTGAGGGATGAAAACTTTCAGCATACGATGGATAATTGAATGGCTTTACTCGGTTGCGTTGTGTTATGGGCATAGTAGCTCCTATAGATAAGAAGGTGTAAGCATGTTACGGCGGATTTTTCTTTATCTTTCAGAAGCAGGCTGGATGCGCGGGCTGGTCACCCATTTTTGGTTAGCGCGACGGGTCGCCTTGCGCTTTGTCGCGGGGGAAACGCTTGATCAGGCGCTTGATGTCACGCGTACGCTCAATGATAAGGGCTTGCATGTATCGTTGGATTTTCTGGGCGAAAGTGTAAAGAACGAAGCTGATACCCATGAGGTTGTCGCCACCTATTCGACACTGATTGATCGTATTCAGCGTGATAATTTGCAATCGAGCATTTCGCTCAAACTGACTCACATGGGGTTAGACATCAGCGAAGACCTGTGTGTGACAAATTTGCGCCAATTATTGACCGAGGCACAACAACATAACATCCCCGTGACCATCGACATGGAGAGCAGTGATTACACCGATGTCACACTGCGTATTTTCCGCACGATGTTGCATGAATACAGCTTCGAGAACGTCGGCACGGTCATTCAATCCGCGCTCCGGCGTAGTAGTGAAGATATGCAGGCACTCGCTGAAGAAGGCGCGAGAATACGGCTGTGTAAAGGAGCATATCTGGAACCGCCTAAGGTCGCTTTTCCAGAAAAATCGGATGTGGATGAGCATTATATCCGCATCATGGACTCTTACTTGCAAGCACCCGCTCCGGCAAAGTTAGAGATCGCCACGCATGACGAAAATATGATTAGCGCGGGTCAACAATTCATCGACAAGTACAAGGTGCCCAAAACCCGCTATGAATTTCAAATGTTGTACGGCATCCGCCATGCCCGCCAGCTGGAACTGGCACAACAAGGCGAAACTGTGCGCGTGTATGTGCCTTTTGGCGATGCGTGGTATCCCTATTTTATGCGTCGCCTCGCGGAGCGTCCCGCAAATGTATGGTTCTTCATGAAGAGTTTGTTCAGCAGATGAGGGAACATCATTAAAAACAATTTGGGAGAAGGTAAATTCGGTGTGAAACGACTATCCAAAAACTGTCCCTTTTGTTAAACTGTTGCTTGACTCACATTGCTAATTTAGCTTAGAAAGTCACTGCATGTTCTTAGAAGATGTTGCAAAGCTTGATGGTGCGGTAGATAAAACACGGCAATCCACACGGATTTGTACCTGTCCTAACTGCCACACACAGGGTGTTTTCACAAGTAGTGGTGAGCAACACTGGCCCCCTCAAATTGCGGAGGCACGCGGCATCCCCACCCGTGTGACCCTCTGGAAATGTGCAACCTGTCATACCAACGTCAATGAACTCCAACTCAAGAAACAATCTGTCACCATTGCTAGCGCTGGCTAAATTATTTTAGCAGTGTGACAGCCACAATCTCATACTGATTAGCCCACTTGTGTAAACGATTACACGCCGATTATGAGTGGCTAATTTCACCTTCGCTTTACGGTCGCCATTGCACACCATAATTTGAACTTTCGGTATTGGTGACACGCCGTAACCCTGTGCCATCTCGATTAATGATATAGATCACGCTTTGCCCTGCTGTGCTGGATTCAAACGTGACCTGTCTGCTGTCCGGTGCCCACACCGCATTTGACCCGCCATGTGTGGTAAGGCGTTGTATGTCCCCCGTTGCCACATCAATGAGCGCGATGTCTGCATCGCCATAGCGTGACGTGGTAATCGCAATTTGTGCGCCATCCGGTGACCATGCCGGTTGCACATCGGTTGCCGGGTCATCGGTCAAATTAGTCACCATACCCGTTTCTACATCGACGATGAGCACATCCTGATTCCCGTTCGGCGAAGTCACAAAGGCGATAAAGCGCCCGTCCGGTGACCAGACGAATTCGTAATCGTGGGTGCGTACATTGCCCAGAAAGCGCAAATCACTGCCATCCACATTGATAATGTACAGTCCGCGCTCACCACCTCTAAACGATGAAAACGCGATCTGCGCGCCATCCGGTGACCACTTAGGAAAGCGATCTAATGCAGGGTTATTGGTCAGGTTTCGTGGATTCGCGCCATTTGCCTCCATGATGAAGACTTCATTATTGCGGGCACGGGTTGTCTCGAAGACGATATACGCGCCATCCGGTGACCATGTTGGTGCGAAATCACTACTGGCATTTTGGGTGATATTGCTCACACCACCACGCATAGTTACACGATAAATTTCAGTGTTATTATCGCGAAAAGTCGCAAATATCAGGGCATCACCGTTCGGTGACCATGCGAAGGTGCCATCATTGTTACTCGCGCCGGGCATCATCACCTCAAACCCGTGATGAAGATCCATCATATAAATGCGTGTGATGTATCCTTGCTCTCCAAAATAGGTCAGCACATCGGCATGGATCATCCGTGCTCCGGCGGTCATCGCGCCGACAATCGACAAAACACTCACGATAA
>DAOTXB010000608.1:0-12669 GCA_034435575.1 Anaerolineae bacterium | reverse complement strand
AGCAACTTTCACATCAGAATAACACCAACTAAGGAGATAACAACATGGCGGCAATTTCTCCACGCAGGGTAGACCAGACCGGTCTAAAAACAGGTCAAGCATTAACAATCGTTTTACTTATCGGTGCATTCGTACTTGATAGCTGGGTGCTGGTAGCTTTTGTCGCACTGGCACAACTATTAGGCGGTCTTGGGTCATCATATGCGCCTTATCGCTTGATATACCAGAATATTGTTAAAACAAGTGGTATCGCACAAGCCAATATTCAGGCAGATAACCCTGAACCCCATCGTTTCGCGATGCTGGTGGGTGCGCTTTTTAACAGCATAGCTACCTTAGCCTTACTCGCGAGCATTTCCATTATTGGATGGGCACTCGTCGGCATCGTCGTCGCCTTAGCGAACTTAAACTTCTGGCTAAATTTTTGCCTCGGATGCTGGATGTACTATCAATTTAACCGTTTAGGCATCCCTGGATTTACGCGAGCACCAATCCATGATTGAGCGATTATTGATTGTTGTTGTGCTTGCAGTCGTCGCGTTTGTAGGATATCGGCTATTTACACGCCAACAAATTCGGCACGCGAGCAAGCATGCACCGTCAGACCCTCTGCTGAGTCATCGTAAGGATGGGGTGCCGATGATCGTCTACTTCACTACGCCGACCTGTGCACCATGCAAGTTCCAGCAGACACCAACGCTGAACAAACTCCAGACTGAACTCGGTAATCATAAGCTACAGGTTATCCGTGTGGATGCTACAGAAGACCCTGAGGCGGCAGATCGCTGGGGGGTGTTCTCGGTACCAACAACTTTTGTTGTTGACCATCAAGGCACCCCACGTCATGTACATAATGGCGTAGTAAGTGCAGAACTACTGAAGTCACAGATTGAGGCGATCTCCGCCTGAGAGGAATCTTTTCACAATGGAAGCATTAGTACAACACGAAGCAGAATTATCACATGAAGAAATACGGCGTTATAGCCGACATCTCATCATGCCGGAAGTCGGCATCGAAGGACAACGAAAACTCAAAGCCGCCAGTATTCTCCTGATCGGAACAGGTGGACTTGGTAGCCCGACTGCACTCTATTTAGCGGCGGCGGGCATCGGCAAAATCGGCTTGGTAGATTATGACACAGTTGACGAAAGCAACTTACAGCGTCAGGTCATTCACGGGCAAAGCACACTAGGCATTTCTAAACTAGATAGTGCTGAAAAACGCATGAAAGACCTGAACCCGTTCTTAGAAATCGAGAAACATAATGTTCCACTCACTTCTGAAAATGCGCTTGAGCTATTCGCACCGTATGACATTATTATTGATGGTACGGATAACTTCCCAACCCGTTACCTGGTCAACGATGCCTGTGTGAAGCTAGGCAAGCCTAATGTTTACGGCAGTATCTTCCGTTTTGAAGGTCAACTGAGCGTGTTCCATGCAAAAGAAGGTCCCTGCTATCGTTGTATGTTCCCGGAACCCCCGCCCCCCGGGCTTGTACCAAGTTGTGCTGAAGGCGGTGTACTGGGTATTCTGCCTGGCACCATTGGTACTATGCAAGCCACCGAAGCGATCAAGCTCATTTTAGGCATTGGTGATCCTATGATTGGACGAATGTTGCTATACGATGCACTAGAGATGAGTTTTACCACCATCAAAGTGCGCAAAAATCCAGAATGTGCCGTTTGTGGTGTGCCTAAAGAAGCCGTAGAACTGATCGACTATGAACAATTCTGTGGAGTACCGGCGCACGATCATAGTGAGTTTCAAAATGCTGGCGAAAATGGTCATGGCGATATGTTGAGCATCGACGTGAAAACCCTCAAGTCACGCATCGACGCTCATGATGATGTGGTTGTGCTCGATGTGCGTGACCCGCATGAATGGGAAATCGCGGCGATTGATGGCACACTGCGTATACCGAAAGGTGACATCCAAACTGCAAAGAACGCGGTGCTCGCCGGACGCAAATTGCGCGAAGAGACCGTACTCGCGGATATTCCAGAGGATAAAGAACTGCTTGTGCATTGCCGTTCAGGGAAGCGCAGTGCAGATGTGATTGATATGCTGACTGAAATCGGCTATGATCGCTCCCAAATGCAAAACGTCGCGGGGGGCATCCTCGCGTGGGCACGGGACATCGACCCAACTCTACCGACGTACTAACGCATTAGTAGACATCAAAAGCGTGAGATCACTTTATTGTTGACCTCACGCTTCTTTTTTATGATTCACCCATTAAGATACCGATCCGGCATCGATTCTTCTTGTACATCGTACACCCGAAATCCGCGCTTCAGGTAATTCTTGAGCGCCTGCGGACCATCCAGATTACACGTATGCAACCAGATGCGATGTGCGCCCTGTTCCCATGCCTGTGCAATGCCATAACTCAGCAGATGCTTGCCCAATCCACGCCCGAAAAACGATGATCTTAGTCCGAAATAGGCAATTTCAGTCTCGCGCTCGTTGTGGTCAAGCTCAATATAGCCAGCAGGCACACCATCCACATACAATACATCAATCGTTACCGTCGGTTTGGATAATATCTTCAAGAGCCTCTCGTAAGAAAATTGTAGCCGATCTCGCCAATGCCACTGTTCCCCGACCTCTTGATACAAAAACAGATAAAAGGGCACATCCGGTATTTGCATACGCGTAATCTCAAACCCCGAGGTATCTTCAAGGAATGACGGATTGAACGATGCACGTCGGGTCATTTCAAGATACGTCGTGATAAGTGTATCGGGAATCGCAGTAGTGTGCGTTAATTTGGGCATAGGTGAATATCCAACGGTTAGTGACAAACAAATCATAATCAATCCATCTACATGTTGCCACATATCGCTTCTAAGAATCCCAAGAGAGTGGTTATATTGATCTGTACAAGCACACATTCCTACATGATATAATGCCTGTCATCAGCGTTAACGCTTTAATAAAATTAGAGGAAACACATGGATTTTTTACTGACTGAAGAACAAACTCAAGCACAAAAAATGGTGCGAGATTATGTCGCGAAGGAAGTTATTCCCACTATCGGCGAATGGGATCGTAAACAAGCGATGAGCCCTGATATTCTTCCCCGTATGGCAGAACTTGGCATTCTGGGAATCAATATCCCCGTGCGTTATGGTGGGCAGGGCTTCGACTACATCACACTTGGTCTGGTATGCGAAGAACTTGAACGCGGTGACACCACGTTGCGCGTTATTATGTCTGTGCATATGGGTTTGAACAGTATGGCAATTTTGCAATGGGGTACGGAAGAACAGAAGCACAAATTCCTCGCCCCACAAGCACGGGGGGATAAATATGCCGCCTTCTGCTTAACGGAACCGGGTGCAGGTAGTGATGTTGCTAGTATGAACGCTACTGCAAAGCGCGACGGTGACAAATATGTTCTCAATGGGGAGAAAATGTGGATCAGTCTAGCAACAAAAGCAGATCATTTCCTCGTTGTTGCTAAACATGATCCTGACGCCTCCCCCGCCCATCGTGGCATGAGCGCATTTATTGTCACGAGCGATATGCCCGGCGTAACCACAGGTGACATTCATGGCAAGCTCGGTGTGCGGGCTGGTTCAACGGGTTGGGTCAAGTTCGAAAATGTTGAAGTTCCGGTTGACAATCGGCTCGGCGAAGAAGGCGAAGGCTTTAAAATCGCCATGTCCTGTCTGGATAATGGACGTTACACAGTCGGCGCGGGCGCAACAGGATTAATCCGTGCTTGTCTGGAAGAGAGCGTTGCCTATGCTCATGAGCGCGAAACATTTGGAAAGCCCATTGGTCAACATCAGTTGGTCAAGCAAAAGCTTGCTCATATGCGCCTGTGGTATGAAAACGCCCGCCTACAGATGTACCGCGTTGGTTGGCTTAAGAATCAGGGCATTCGTAACACGCGTGAAACCAGCTTGTTCAAATGGTATTCTACCGATCAAAGTGTGCAAGCCGGGTTAGAAGCCGTACAAATTCATGGTGCATATGGCTTCAGCGATGAATACCCTGTAGAACGCTACCTGCGTAACAGCAAAGGTGCGGTCATCTATGAAGGTACCAGCGAAATCCATCAGTTAATGCAAGCAGATTATGAGCTTGCATATCGTCAGGATAAGCCACTGCGTTGTGAACTGCCCGCCTATGATGAGGAATTCTGGCAAGCGGAGCCAGAAATGGCGGCAGGCGACTAATTTCATTAGAATTTGAACACTTGGGGGAACGGTAATTTATCGTCCCCCTTTTTTATTGACAAATTGTGTAACAAACCAGGAGAACCTTCAAATGGAAGATTTAATGTTAGAGATGCACTCCGGTGTGCGCTGGCTAGTCGTCTTGATGACCTTTATTGCTTTCGGGTATCTACTTTGGGGCATATTGCAATCACGCCATTATGACGAACGTACCCATCAGGTCATGGTCGGGTGGAGTAGTTTGATTGGCGTTCAATGGATAATAGGCATTATTCTATTTTTGATACTGGGTGGCTTCGACATCGGCTATCGTTGGGAGCATACAATCACCATGACAATCGCTCTCGCTGTAGCACATCTGTATATGCCCTTCAAAAAACGCCCGGATACATTACGCTACCGCGCAGGTCTAGCTGTGATACTAGTAGTTATGGTACTGGTCTTTGTGGGGGTTGCTCGTTTACCACAGGGATGGGAAGAATTCGGTATTACAATGGCAAGCTAAATCTCCATACCCATGTGGATTAACCATCATATTTTAACCCACACCTATACGCATGAGCATTTGCACTGCGCATAGTTTATTTTTTATGAATTTTACTTGCGACCATTACAAAACAGTTGCATAATGGTTAGTAAGATAAGAGAGGTATTGCAGAAATCGCACCAAACCTTAATTGTGTGTAGCAGAATTCTGCACATCTCGACATAGTTTCTACAGTATAATAACTCTGTAGCCAATTGCCGAATAAGTTAAACTTGTATGGGGTACACCATGGCTTCTATGCCGCGAATAATTACAGTTGACCCAACATGGACAATTTCCCGTATCGTCGACTCTGCAATGAATTTAATGGATCAATCAATTATCAAGGTTGATGTTCCCTCCGCGAGCGACGCACTTGAAGAACTTTCACGCGGGTGCAATCTTGTGGTCTGTGCATTTGAGTTGGATGAAAATATGAAGGGATTCGAATTCGCCCTGCGGGTAAAAAGAGATTCACCCGATACATCGGTCATCATTCTAGGAGATATGGATGATCCTGATGAACTCGATGAAGAAACCACTAACGAATCACCCTTCGTCTATATGAGTCGCCCGCTCGACACACAAAAATTTATGCGTGTGCTCAAAGCCGGTTTGAATAGCCATGAAGAAATGATTTCTGCTATTCGTGAGCCAGTTGGTGGCGCTCGTATAGAAGCCGCAGATATGGGACCAGTGCCTGCCCTTGATATCGATGCCGCCCAGAATATCGTCGACTCTTTGTTAACCGATCTTGGTTCAATGGCGATCATTCTGTCCACACGCACGGGCGAAGTCATTCTCGAACGTGGCGCGGTTGGGTATATTGACCGCGAAGCACTCACCCAGGCGTTACTGCCAATTATGATGACCAACATCAGTGTAAAAGACCTTGTTGGCGGTCAGGTAAATACTGTGCAGTTTTATGATGGCGAAGATTACGACATTTTCGTACTTTCTGTCGGTTTGCATCACTTCATGTCCGTGATGTTTGATGGACAGCAGGGTTCACGGCAATTCGGTCTCGTTAATCGATTTGGTCGACGTGCAGTAGAAGATATGATCGCACTTTTGGGTGCAAATGCATTCTTCATCCAACCACCAGCTCAAGCAGAGCCAAAACCGGAGCCACGCCGCAGTAAACCAAAACGCCAGACCAGTGAAGAAGAAGCCGTCACGCTCGAACCCGCCCACATCGTCAGTGATGAAGCCGAGCCAGAAGAAGCAGAACCTGCATTACAACTTGATCCTATTGAAGATCTTGACGCGGACGCGTTGTTCAGCATGGACATTGGCGACCTGAATGTTGCTGATGATCTATTTGATCCCGAAAAACTTGAAGAAATGGCGAAGGATTCGTCCGGTCAGAATAAGAACATTAGCTGGGATGACGCAGAAAAGCTCGGATTACTCAAGAAATAACACACATCATCGCACGACTTAGATGATATGTATACGGGCGACCCTTTTAAGCGGTCGTCCGTTCTATTTTAGCAACGAAAATCTTACTAAAATTGTGCTTATATTAAGGCTTCATTCCTTGACTTGGTACATTTTTCATGCACAATCAAAATAGACCACTAGTAATTGCGCTATTAAAAAGGACAACAGTTCCATTATGACGAGTAGCGGTGGATCGAACAAGAATTTAGTTGGCAAACAGCTTGGCGATTACAAACTTATAGATGCGTTAGCTGTCGGTGGAATGTCTCAGGTATATGTTGGCGAGGATGTAAACCTCGGGCGTAAAGCGGCGGTTAAGGTACTCACACAGGAACTCATGGAAAAGGACGGTAATTTATCCGAACGTTTCCAGCGAGAAGCCCGTGCAGTCGCCGCGCTTGAACATGATAATATCATCACCATTTATCAATATGGCGAATATGAAGATCTGTATTTTCTGGCGATGCGACTTGTCAGTGGACATGATCTTGCAGATGAACTGAATCGATTACAGCGACAGGGCAAGCTCATGAGCATTGACCGTATGCTCAAACTGCTTTCACAGATCGCCTCTGCATTAGATCATGCCCATGAAGCCGACATTATTCACCGTGATATCAAACCATCAAACATCCTGATCGATAAATCCGATAAAGCAATCCTCACGGATTTTGGTCTCGTATTACGCCAAAAAGTTGACCAAACAATGGGGACAGCATTCGGCACACCGCGATATATCTCACCTGAACAAGCACTCGCGTCAATTGATGCAGTGCCACAAAGTGATGTTTACTCCCTCGCCGTTATCGTCTATGAAATTATCACAGGGCAAATGGTTTACAAAGCAGACACAGCGATGGGCTTTGCGCTTAGCCACATCAGCGAACCCCCACCCCCACCCCGTAGCGTTAATCCAGATATTCCACGATCAGTGGAACGAGAGGTTCTCAAGGCATTAGAGAAAAAGGCAGAAAATCGGCACGACTCCGCAACAGAGTTCATTGAAGCTCTGCGCGAAAGTTATAAGAGCACACTCACCAACAAGATCAATATTGATCTCGGCGAACCATCACAAACTGCGACACCGATTTTCACCAAACGCCCGGATGTCAAAGGTAAGCTGGAGCAAGAAACCAAGAACGGCAAAAAGGTTGTCGTAGAAAATGAACCTACGATGCTCCTGAAAGATGATCCGGCATTATCGCCAGAGACACAGATAAAAGAAGTCAAAAAGCCAGACCAGACAAGTCGCCGTTCACTTGTACCGGCATTATTGGTTGCGATTGTTGTGATCGGCACGATTGTTGCGGGACTCATCTTATCTCAGCAAGTGGAGACAGGTGATACTGAGGACAATAACGGCAATTCAAGCATAGATGCAACTGATACTTCATCACAAACTGACGATACAACTCAACAAGCCAGCATCGACGACGAAATTATTCCTGTAGACGATGGTGCCCCATTATCATTGAATTACAATTTTGACTTATTCGCTTTGCGCAATGATAGCGAATCCACCCTAGATTTTAGCACGCTAACACTCATCACGGATGATGGTGAAATTGAATTTTCTGGTACAACCATTCCGGGGCAAGAATTAGATGCAGGAGAATGTGTGGTCATTCGCTTACAGGTGCGCCGCATTGACGTTCCAGAAAGCTGGGACTGCAATGCTGATCCTATGGAGCTTACACTGGATACAGATGAGTTATTCTGGCGTTCCAACAATGCAGAAGCATTCATCGTACAGTCCGGTACACAGAATATTGCGCTGTGCGAAGGTGTGGTACGTGGCAGTGTGGGAGAATGTGAATTTAACTATTCGCTTGAAATCAGTGAATAGTGACGATCCACTTACCCTACTCACACCATACGATTAATAGACGACAGCATAACACCCGCTGTTCATATTGGCACATTTGCGTACAATAAAAGCGAAAGAATGACGAGAGAGTTTACTGTATACGTATGATGACAAAACAGACGCGCAGCGCTTTCTGGGTAATACTCTGGTTGAGTATGGTCGCACTCGCATGTAATCTGACGAGTAACCCGAATAACGTACCTCCAACGTTAGTTCCCGCACCGCCGGGCATCACACCACAACCAACCTTAGGCTACGCGACACCTGTCGCAGGTTTACAGCCACCTTCAAGCGGTAATGTGACTTCAAACAATTCAGTTGATGTAGAACTCTATAATCTGATTAACGAAGTAGAAGTTGATCGACTGTTATCACACGTCTACGAATTAGAGAATTTCCATACACGTCATGTCAATTCCTCACAAACTGACCCGAATCGAGGTGTGGGCGCGGCGGCAAATTATATTTTGAACCAATTCCAGACGATTTCTAGCCAATCGAATGGCAACTTCACCGCCTTTCCTCAGCAATTTAACGCCTTTTATAACGGAGAACGCACCTCACAGCGCAATATCATCGGATTACTTAATGGCACAGAAGCTGGTGCCGGAATCGTCATCATCGGCGCACATTACGACAGCCGGACTGATGATCTTAATGATGCCACCGGATTTGCCCCAGGCGCAGATGATAATGGTTCTGGTGTAGCGGCAATTATTGAGCTTGCCCGCGTATTGAGTACCCGCCCGATGCGTTCAAGTGTGGTCTTTGTGCTATTCGCGGCAGAAGAGGTTGGAAGACAAGGTAGTGAAGCATTTGTTGAATTATATATCGAAGGGCGCGGACTTAGCGATCAAGTAGTCGCAATGCTCAACATCGATACCATTGGGAGCAATAACACCTCAACCAACATCATCAACGATTATCAGATTCGAATCTATTCTGACGATGACAGCACTAATCAATCGCCAGCACGGCATCTCGCTCGCACTGTGGAATTTATCGGAATTAATCATCCCTTGCCTCTAGAAATTGACATGAAATCTTCAGCAGACCGTGAGGGACGTTATGGCGATCACTTTTCATTCACAAACCGTGGTTATCCTGCCATTCGTTTCATTGAGGCTGTTGAAGACAACTATAATCGAGAAGGTCGAGATACACGCGAGCATATAGAGCCGGAATATTTCATGCGGACAACTCAGACTATATTGACCGTGCTCAAAGCGATTGCAGACGGTCCAAGACCGCCAAGGCAAGTTGTTTTACGGGATAACGGTACACAGGATGAAAACGGTGACCCGCAATACACGCTCATCTGGGATCCAGTACCGGGTGCCACAAATTATATGGTGGCATTACGCCGTCAAGGTTCATCTCAATATGATCAAAGTTTTGTCTGGCCCACCACACAAACAGACCCATGGGCAGGCTTTGGCGCCTTTGAAGCCGTTGCGATTTCTGCGGTGGATGAGAGCGGACTGATCGGACCCGTTTCACAAGAATTTATCATCAGGCGATAACGACAGATGGACATATTATGACCGATGAACTAGACCCCATTTCCCCTGAGAAAGCCCGCAAATTACTTGATGATGCTATCGTCGCACGTCTCGGCGAAAATTGGGATGATGAACTCACCGGTTGGACATTGGTGACCGGTCATGATTATATGGCACGTCTTGTTAAGGGTGGCAGGACGATTGACTTTCAGGTTGATCTGCTTGGTAATCTAAATATTGAGGAAAAGGACAGTGGACTTGAGGCATCTTATGGGCGATTGCTCGCATGGCTAATCCTTTCCGGTTCGTTGTTTCTTGCTTTTATCATTGCGAGGATTGCGGGTTATCTATAGAACGCCTTAAATAATTGTCAAATTTACGCATAACACTTACAATTCATCTATTGTTTCGTGATATTTCATGATGTTGTCACAAAAGCACATCAGTCAGGATTATAGGCAGTTTATGTCGCAGAAAACCGTGACACAGGTTATCATCCGACTTGCTGATAATGAAGACCTCAAACAAATCACTGAGTTTATTCAACCTTTTATTGACGAGAGAAAACTACTCCCACGCACAATTGATGAGCTAGAACACCTCATCAACACACTCTATGTTGCAGAGGTCAACGGAGACATCGTAGGATGTGCCGCACTGGAAATTTACTCCAAAAAACTTGCGGAGGTACGTAGCCTTGCTGTTTCAAGTCAAATACAAGGACTGGGTGTGGGAAGAAAACTGGTCAGTGCATGCGTCGAATTAGCACAACAACATGATATTCTAGAAGTTATGGCGGTAACATCCTCAGAAGCGTTTTTCAAAGCATGCGGGTTCGACTTTACGTTACCCGGCGAAAAGAAAGCGCTTTTCTTCCAAACGCAGAATAATGACTGAGTTTATAACGCAAATCATGAATCATAATTTTGCGATCCCCTCGAATATGATAGAATAGGATGATAAGTCAGTTATACTTTCGCCTAACTTAATGTGATTATACTGTGAGTGATTTCAAGCCCGACATCTGGCGTTTACAAGCTCAATCTGATACAAAAGGGCTTATAAACGCATTATCTAACGACGACGCAAATATACGTAAACGGGCGGCGGCGGCTTTACGTGCATTGGGCACAATCGAAGCTATACCCACATTACGCACCATACTCGAAACCGAGCGAGAACCGGATACACGCGCACATCTGCTCGCGGCATTAGAAGGTCTTGAAGAAGAAGAGCAACGTCAGCTACCGCTTGTTGACGATGATGTTAGCGACGAAACCGCCATCATCGACACAGAACTGCACCGAATGATCCGTCAATTGAAAAGTAATGACGATCATGATGTGATCACTGCGGCGAAAAAGTTAGGTGAACTAGGCGATAAACAAGCTGTAGAACCATTGGTAGCCATTTTTGAAGACAAGACAAAATCCACACGCATCAGGCTATCTGTAGCAGAGGCTTTGCTTATCTTAGAAAGTGCCCTTGTGGAAATCGCGCTTTTGGGTGCCTTACAAAAACCAGATTGGCGGGTCAGGCGTAATGGTGCCGCCATCCTCGGTCAGCTTAAGGCAGATTGGGCAGTTTTGCCCTTAACCCGAGCCCTACGTGACAAAAACGATAAAGTACGACGCACCGCCTACGCCGCACTCCGGTATATCAATACAGATGAGGCACGCGCGGCGCTCAACGCAGTGAAAAAAGCCCTACGCAAAAATAGTTCAACCAACCAACTGAAATCCTCATTGGCGCAAACAAAGCCCATCGAGGAGACTAAAAAACCGGATGATTCAACACCTCCCAAACCAGAAGACACGCCAAAGCAAGCATCTTCTGAGACGGAAAAATCCTCGGAAACAACAGACAGCGACTCTAAAATTAGCTGGCCCAAGCGCGAAACTGAGGTCGAAATGAACATTGCCCCCACACGTCCGCTTGATCCAAGTAAATTGGAAGAAGCCCGTGCACGTTTTGAAAAAAGCCAACAAGATGACCAGGAAAATGACGAATAGATACCGTTTCCTATTGCGAATTCCGGTGTGCTGTTATACTACATGAGACACAGGAAAGGTGGCGCCTATGCATAAACGGGCATTTTCAATTGTGCTACTCATAATCTCTAGTTTTTTCATATTTAATTTCGTTGTAGCGCAAACCGGTGTAAGAGCCATTGTGGTTAACGAATTTGCAAATGTTCGGGTCGTTCCCGCTATCGGTGCAGAAGTTAGAGGCACGGTACAAGCGGGATGGATTTTTGACGTGGTTACAGGGCGTAGCCCGGATAATGAATGGCTACGGGTGGATTTTGGTGGTGACGAAGGGTGGGTCAATGTCGCCACATTAACCATACTTGAAGGAAACGTTTCTTCATTACCCGTCGCAGATCCGCGCACCATACCGTATGGTGGTTTCGAGGCACCCCGTGCGGGCTTATCAAGTGCAAGTAGTGAAATTACCGCACGGCTGACAAGCGGTTTGTATGTACGTGCTGGTCCAAGTACGGGCTATCCCGCCCTTGCGAATGCACCTTTCAACAGCGTGGTACCGTTGTTGGGTCGTTCGCCGAGCAGTGGATGGGTACAGATTAATTTTGAGGGTACTTTGGGCTGGGTTGCGACTCGCTATATCGAGGTGCAAGCAGGTTTTAGCCTTGCCAATTTGCAAATTGATGGCATTGTTGCGGAACAACTGCCGATCTCTCAACCTGTAGAGGATGATTATCTGGCGACCTTACGCCTGATGTTTGATCGTGTTGACCTTGCACAGCCATCGCTTGATTCAATTCGTGCTTCATGGGCAGATGCCGCACTAACCGGACGCGCCAGTTGTCGTCCCTACCCTGCTCGTCCATCGGACTACAACATCCCTAATGAGCTTTTAGCGGCGTTTTTCTTGCAATTAGACCCGCTTCAGACCCTGTTCAATGATGCAATGGCAAATGTCCGTCGTGCGATTGATCTATTTATCGAGGTCTGTAACCAACCGGGGACGGTCAATCCTGTAGGACAGGCAACAGTTATCGGGGCTTTAGATATTGTTTCTTTAGCCGATGGTCAATTTACCGAACTCAGACGACGCATCAGCGAGCTTATTCCGCCTGATCGTGAACTTGGTCCTGATGAATGTCTTTTCACATTCAA
>DAOTXB010000607.1:0-3694 GCA_034435575.1 Anaerolineae bacterium | reverse complement strand
GTTTTGCATGCGCTTGCCTATTTACATCATCGTGGAATTTTGCATCGTGATATTAAACCGGCAAATATTCTGGTTGTTGATGGGCAAGTTAAGGTTTTGGACTTCGGCTTGTCGTCCATGCGTGAGCATATCAAGAGTGATACAGCCGAAGATAATGCTACCACTGCCGGTACTTTGACCTATATGGCTCCAGAAATCTTGATGGGGCATCATGCAGACGAACGGGGTGATTTATATTCGATTGGCATGATCGCATATGAGATTTTTGCTGGTTTCCACCCATTTGGTGATTCAGATATTGCCAACCTTGTCAATCACATCCTCTATACTGAGCCTGATATTACCGCGTTGGATATATCTGAAAGTCTCGCGGTTATTGTGAGTAAATTACTGCACAAAGAGCGTGATAATCGTTATACCTCCGCTAAAGAAGTAATTGTTGATCTCTCGTCGTCAACAGATTTTGATATCTCAAAGGAAACTGTCGAGATCCGTGAAAGCTTCTTACAGGCGGCGCGATTAGTTGGGCGTTCGGATGAGTTACAGACATTAACCAGCGCGTTGGCGAATGCAATTTCCAAGCGTGGAAGCGCGTGGTTACTTGCGGGTGAAAGTGGCGTAGGTAAGTCTCGTCTTATTGACGAATTACGTACTCAGGCGATGGTTGATGGTGCGCTAGTTATGCGTGGGCAAGCAGTTGCTGAAGGTGGTAATCCTTACGAAATATGGCGTATGGTTTTGCGCTGGATTTCTTTGTTAACGAACTTGAGTGATACGGATGCGAGCATTGTTAAGTTAATCGCGCCGGAAATAACTGGATTATCTGATAGCGTAGATGCTCAGTTGGCACAATTAGAACCTCACCGTGTACAAACCAATCTTTTGCGTTTACTTGATGAGGTTTTGCGGTCACAGGAACGATCGATTGTCATCACTTTAGAGGATTTACATTGGTCGAGTAAGGAAAGTCTTGCGCTATTATCACATCTATCCGGTTTTATAGATGACTTACCACTTTTAATAGTCGCTAGTTTTCGTGATGATGAGCACCCGAATTTACCTGATGAATTGCCTGACATACCGCTATTGAAATTAAATCGGTTACCGGAATCGGACATAGCCGAATTAAGTCAGGCGATGCTAGGAGAAGTTGGGGCACAGCCACAGGTTGTTAATCTCTTACAGCGCGAAACCGAAGGTAATGTGTTCTTCATTATTGAGGTTGTGCGAGCGCTAGCGGAGGAAGCAGGTGAATTAGAACAAATCGGCAAAATGACGTTGCCACCCCATGTATTTGCTGGGGGGGTACAGCTTATTATTCAACGACGTTTACAGCGCTTACCCGATTGGACACATCGCCCGTTGCAATATGCCGCATTGATTGGGCGACGCTTGAATGTTGATCTATTGGTTTCGTTAGAATTAGGGGTAAATATTGACCAATGGTTGATTGAATGTGTCAATTCATCTGTGTTCGAAACACAGGACTCAGAATTCTATTTTGCTCATGATCGCCTGCGCGAAAGTATTTTAGCCGATGTGCCTCCAGAGTTTCAGCAAAAGATGCATCGCCAGATTGCGGAGAGCTTGACAACCCTTAGTGACGAAATCGATATTGTAGCATCGCTAGCATATCACTGGGGTAAAGCAGGCGATATTGATAAAGAAACATATTATGTGGCGCGAGTTGGTCAACAGGCGAGCCGTAGCGGTGCTTTTCAGGAGGCAATTAGTGCCTTTGATCGTGCCCTCAAATTGCTTAAGAAGAACGATAACTTTGATGAAGCAGAGCGCGATAAACAACTTATTACGTTACAAAATGCTCAGGCAGAAGCGTATCTTGGGTTAGGACAATATGAAACCGCCCGTCATATTTACCGCAAGAGCCTCTTGATCGCAGAACAGGTAGGTGCTGCACGACTGACAGCGAATTCGTTAAATGCACTCGGTGATGTGTCTTATGCGTTGAATACGCCCGGAAAAGCGCGTGAATATTATCAAGAGAGTCTGACAATTTATCGCGAACTTGATGAACAGGCGGGGGTAGCGCGTACGCTAAATAGTCTGGGAAATATTGCATATGATCAGGGTGATCATAACATTGCGAAACAACTTTATCAGCAAAGCATGGTGATTTCTCGTGAGATTGGTGGGCAATGGGGTATGGCTGGCTCGCTTATCCAGAATGAAGACGATACTAATGCCATGAAGACTAAACGTCAAGACGATGTGAAACGTCTTACCGCTGAACTGAATGTTGCCCTCGGAGATAAAGATCAAGAACAGTCTGCTGAAAAGCTAAATGAGCTCGGGAAATTGGCAACGGATGTAGGAAATTATGAAGATGCCCTTCAGCATTACAACCGCGCACTTGTGATTCGTCAAGAAATGAAAGATATTGCAGGTGAAATTGCCGTGCGTAATGAAATTGCATTGTGTGCCATACAGTCCACAGACTTAATAATAGCGGCGAAAAATCTGCGTCGTGCATTGCAATCCGCGGTGGATAATGATCAGATGTCGGCAGTCTTGCAGACACTGTTAAATATTGCACGGCTCAGGATAGCGGAAGACAAAAATGAACATGCCCTGGAGGTACTCGCATTTATTCTTAATCATAATCATAGCCCACCTGATGTTGAAGATGAGGCGGAACGTATGATCTTTGAACTTGAGAATACGTTAGCATCTGCTGTTGTTGAATCAATCTGGGAACGTGGTAAAGAAAATACATTGAAAGATATTCTTCGCAATACATTATCTATTGGCTAGATCAATAACCAAACTGACGTAATATTGCGTCTATAGAATTGGCATACCCACCACCAAATAGTCTTACATGAACCAACAAGGGATACAGATTATAGATGTCTCGTCGCTCCTCGAAGAATCCGGCTTTTATAGGACGTAACTCTGCATACCTTTGAAAAAATGGTTCTCCGAATGTATTGAACAGTGTAGAAAATGCCAATTCAATCTCAGGGTCTGCGTAATAAATTGCTGGATCTACAAACCCGGTAATTTTGTCACGTGCGGTCAATATGTTGGTTGTCCACATATCACCGTGAATTAATGATGGATATTCAGGTTCTTCAAGCCATTTTTCTAAGTTTGCACAAAATTTCTGGATGCGATCATAGAGGTTGTTTCCAATGTGATTTTCCTTCACTGCATGTGTCGCCATGTGTAATATACGATGATCGCGGAAGAATTTGATCCATGAACTTGTTTGATTATTCGGCTGATGTAGTGATCCGATGAGCGTATCTTTGGGCAAACCAAAGTTAGGGGCGCTAATGTTATGTAACGTGGCGAGTAATTCCGCGGCATGGTGCTGTGAACGTGCATTGAGCTGGCTGTTACCTTCGATATAGGTCATCAATAGCAATTGATTAGTGCTATGCAACACTTCAGGAACGGGTAAGGTGCTGTGCTCACGCAAATATCGTAGCATGTATCCTTCAATGTCTAAGGTAGCGTGTGTATCGTTTGATACTTTCGCCACAAAGCGTGATTTATCCGCTAAGTCGACGCGATAAACAGTCCCAATCATCCCGCCACTAAGTGGGATGAGATATTTTGGTCGCTTGCCTAGCATCTGTTCAAGCTGTGTTTCGAGTGACATTTTATGCCTTTAGTGTTCGCATATACTAAACAATTATTCTATTGTACCGATTCTGGCAATGTATTAGCC
>DAOTXB010000606.1:0-5945 GCA_034435575.1 Anaerolineae bacterium | reverse complement strand
TCCACCGTTATACAGACTTGGGACACATGCAATTTACCGACCCTTCTTGTGCTTGATAGCGACCAGAAACCGGACACACACCAACTCCCACAAGATTATAGTGATTACGTGTTCGCCGAAGAACTTTCTACCCGTCTACTTGCCAAAACGATTGTTCACCTTATCCATCGTCGGCATTATGATGCCACGATTCAGGACTTACACGAAAGTCGGCATCTGATTGACCGAATTTTTCTGACAATGCCGGATGCGGTGAATATCTTTGATCGTGTTAAAGATAAGCAATTATTCGGTAACAAGCGTATCTTTCATGATCTTGGGTACACTGATGAAGAAGTTCAGGCTTACGGATCACAAATTGTGGATACTTTGATTCATCCTGATGATGTTGAGATCTACAAACAGCACAAAGAAGATATGCGCGCACTTGATGATGATAACGTGCTCCATCTGGAAATACGCCTAAAGCATAAACACGGCGGGTGGGCGTGGATGTATAGCCATTATACCATTTTCCGGCGCGATAGAGACGGCAAACCAATCGAAATTTTGGGCATCGCGCAGGACATCAGCGAATTAAAACGCGCTGAGATGGCGCTGATTGAAAGTCTACAGGCATCAAAGACATTTAACCGCTTGAAGAGTAACTTTATTACCCAGATGTCACACGAATTTCGTACCCCCCTCAGTATCATTCAGCTTGTCATCAACAATATTGACCGCAATATCGACAACTACACCGCAGAAAAACGCCAGGAAAAAATCAAAACGATCTATTTACAGATCAAAAAATTGATCGATATGCTCAACAAGTTGTTCGTTGTCTCAGAAGTCGATACTGGCAAACTGATTCTTGCAGAAAAACAGACCGATGTGGTGCAATGGTACACGCGCACTATTGATCGCTTTGAGCATAATTTGGAAACATCGCATCAAATAATTTCTGCAGTTCAGACTCATACTACACACCATAAACGCATGGTTGACCCTACATTGCTCCAATATATCTTAGAAAATATTCTGGATAACTGCGTCAAATTTAGTGATCCAGAAACCCCGATCCATGTTTCACTTATGCTTGAAAACGACCACTTCACATTAACTGTGCAGGACGCGGGTATAGGCATACCGGAAGATGAGCAGGACAAGGTGCTTACACCCTTTTATCGAGCCAGTAATATCGGACAAATCGCAGGGATTGGTCTAGGATTATATATCGCCAATTATGTCTCTAGATTATGTGGCGGGGCGCTCATCTTAAAGAGTGAGGTTTCCGCGGGTACCGAGGTTGTCGTCAATATACCCGCTCAAGTGAAGTAAAATAATCATCGCATCATGTTCTGTGTATGAGCGTAGACAAGGCGTAGGATAAACGGCGTCACAGCATAGTGCAGAGATAGATGTGATGAATTAAGGTAAAATAATTCTGTTTATCACCTGAAACGAGATTAGCTTATGCGTCCCCTATTTGTGCTATTTACGCTCATTTTCCTACTTGCGCCATTTAATCCTACACATGCACAGAGCGAATGGTGGGAAGATGGGTGTGACTCCCGTGCTATGCCTAGCATCTCTGCCACAACAGATGTTATTAACTATGAAGAAGCCTGTGAACATTATCGCACCTGTGACCCCTCCGGTGAAGGCAATACGCTATGTCAACTTCGCACCTATCAGTTCATGCTAGAACAATGTCCATTGGATGATTTGCAATGCACAGACGGCGCATTGTTGTTCGCCGCCGCCATCCTCGCGTATGATATGCCTTTTGGAGAATCGATTAGTTGGCGACCACCACAAACGGTAATTGATGGCGTACCCATTGGTTTAGAAGCCTTCTGGAATGGCGATTATCAGGGCGCATTAGAGGCATATTCGCTGACAGCGCACGAAGACTATGAATTAGACACAATGATGCCCGTTAGTCGTGCCCTACTGCACATGCGCTTAAATCAACCGGAGCAAGCCTTTGCCGAGTTCGAGAACGCCTTTGCGGTGGTTTTTCGCAATCCACTCGCATGGATTATCCGCAGTGAATTATACGGCATTTTGGGACGTGTGGACGAAGCCTCTTTCGATGTGCTGGCGTTAAACGCGTATCTGAGCGATGACCCGGATTTACAGCCACTCGTCGCGCCATTGCAAGCGCGTTATCCGCTGGATACCACCGTGATGCAGGAGTGGCTGGTCTATCCAGTATCCGTCACCAGTCTTGGTGTAGGGGGGCAATTTATCACAGATCAGACGATGGAATCGCCTGAAAGCGTGTTGATTGGTGTCTATGATGACCTAAATTTGATGGTGTTGGTTGGCGCGAGTCAGTGGCTTAACGAAGAAAATACCGGACGTGTTGTACAAGTGCTCAATGCCGTGAGCAACGGTGAGCGCTATATCATAAACTATCCTGAATTTTGGGATAATGGTGGGGGGATGGCGTTACGCAAAGATGGTGATCTTTTCCGTGGAACAGAGGATATTAGCTTCTTTGAGGGATCAGCAAGCTGGCAATTTATGCTCGCGCCAACAACCGAACCCGACCCACGCGTTGGTTTCACAGGAACACGCCATTGTGGTACCGCCCTCTCATTTGTGCATATCGGCAGTCAGGTGCGCGGAGTCTACTGGGCGGAGGGTATTGGGTATAGTGATGTGCCGGATGGTGAGCAATGGAACACACTGCCCTCCCCAGATAATGTCGTGACAGTGGTTGACGGTCCGGTGTGTGTCGATGGTACGGCGTGGTGGGGTGGCACCAGTGACATCAATCCATCACAGCTTATCTGGTTTCAGGAATATGTGGATAATGCCTATCAGGTCATCCCGACAGTCGGTAGTCAGGTGCTGTTTTACTGTCCGAGCACACTGGCAAGTCGCCTACGCGCTAACATGCAAGGGCGTGTTGTCATCAACGGTTTAGGCGCGAACAACTTACGGGAAGACCCAACGGTTGAGGCTGAGTTGCTAGGCACCATCCCGGAAGGTGGCGTGTTCAACGTGATTCATGGTCCGGTCTGTGCTGGTGGCTTCGTGTGGTACAACGTTAACTATGCAGGTGTTGAAGGCTGGACGGTAGAAGGCGATTCCGACATCTATTGGATTGAACCAATTACGCCATAGGCACCACTTGCCTACTGACACATGCTACAAACCCTAACTGCGATATGAATATCAGGAGTGTGTTATGCTACGCCGTCTCTTAGTGTTAATGACCCTCATGCTCATCATTCTTCCACAAACCACATCCTTCGCACAAAATCCAACGTGGGATGATGGCTGTGTGTCTATGATCTCATCACATATTGCAGAAACAACCGATGTTCTTGACTATGATGCCAGCTGTGAGCATTATCGGCTTTGTGATCCATCGGGCGATGGTGATTTTCTGTGTCAACTGGCGACCTATCAATTTATGCTGGAGCAATGTCCGTTGGATGATGTGCAATGCGCGGACGGCGCGTTGTTGTTTGCCGCCGCAATGCTGGTCTTTGATAATCCATACGGTGAATCACTCGGTTGGAGTCCACCCTGGACGGTGATTCGTGATGTCCCCGGTGCATTAGATGATTTCTGGAATGATGATTTAGAGGGTGCATTAGCGCTGTATGATTTAACCACGCCGGAAGACTACGCCGGGGATATTATGATGCCCATCAGTCGTGCCCTACTCCACATGCGCCTGGATCAACCGGAAGAAGCATTTGCCGAGTTAGATCACGTCCAAACGATTGTGTTTGGTGCTCCGCTGTTCTGGATTGTGCGAAGCCAGCTATACGACTCATTAGGGCGCACCGATGAAGCGTCGTTCGACATACTCGCATTGCGTGAATATGTAGCGGGTGATTCTCAATTTGACCCCCTATTAGCATCGCTCTCGGCACAAAATCCGCTAGACGAACAACACTTTAGCGAATGGCTGATGTATCCGGTAATGTCTAGCAGTGATGGTGTGGGCGGGAATTATGTTAGAGATCGCACACGGGAGGAAACATATCCTGTCAGCATTGGCGCGTATGATGACCTTGATTTGCTAGTGTTGGTAGGGGGTAGTTATTTTCGTGATGCAATCCCGAACGCAACACAGCGTAGTGTGATTATTCTCACGCGTACACAGAGCGAACCAGAATCCTACCATCGATATACAGATGTAAGTGACGGTGAACCAAATTTAACACTCACACGGCAGGCAGATGTATTCGTAGCTACTCAATCAATTGTCTACTTTGAAGGTGCGAGCATGTGGAATTATCTACTTGCACCAGTGGATACCGCTGACCCGAGAGCGGAAATTGCGATGTCACGCCATTGTGATAACACGCTCTCATTCATCCAAATTGGGCATCAGATCATCAGCCCATTGTGGGATTACCAGATCAGCCTTCGGCAAGACCCTACAGGAATGCCAACTGACACAAGACCGGAAATAGATGAAACACTCACCGTTATTGATGGACCGCGTTGTGATGATGCTTCTGGCGAAACATGGTGGCAGGGCATCACTGAAAATGGCGCAGTGGGCTGGTTTGTTGAAAATGAGCAGGGCATCTATCTTGCGACGCCTGTAGCGGGCAACCCGACATTTTTGTACTGTCCAGATGCACTGCCCATGCTGTTAAATCGTGGTATTGAAGGGCGTGTGCTTGCCGGAGCAGGCACACAAAATTTACACATCGATGCGAATGCTAACAGCGAAGTAATCGCCGAAATTTCGCCAGATGAGACGTTCATGGTGATAGCTACCCCGCGCTGTGCTGACGGTGCGGTATGGTGGTATGTGGATCATCAAGGCATAGAGGGATGGATAGCAGAAGGTAATACGACCACTTACCGGCTAGAAGCCGTTGTGCCGGACGTGACCGATTAACGATCGTGTAAGGTTTATCTATCACACTTTGGCTGATTACTCAGGAAATTAAGACGACAAGGGGACATCAAAATGAAAAAACACTTACTTCTACTACTGATATTTATCCTAACAACTGGAATCATCAATGCACAGGACGATGACACCCTTACACCAGAAGCTGTAGAGGTAGAAGCAACAGATGGCTTAATACTCGCGGGTGACCTTTTTACTCAAATGGACGACGCGCCCGCAGTGTTGCTGATGCATATGCTGGGCGGAAATCGCAGTGCGTGGGAGCCGTTTATCACACCACTGTATGACGCGGGCTATACCGTACTGGCGGTTGATCTGCGCGGTCACGGGCAAACACGTGGAGAACGTGATTGGACGTTAGCAGAAGCTGATGTACAAACATGGCTAGATTGGCTCCGTACACAGGATGGTGTTCGTGCAGAGGCAGTATCCATCGTTGGGGCAAGCATCGGCAGTAATCTCGCGTTGTTGGGCTGTGCCAATGATGTGGACTGTGTCACCGCGATTGCCCTCTCCCCCGGGGCTGATTACTTCGGCGTGATGCCATCAGAAGCGGTGGCTATCGGCTTGGCGGAACGCTCAACTTTATTGGTCGGGTCTTATGATGACGGATCAGTTGTTGAAGATATTTTGAGCATGGTTGGCGACGCGGAAGGCGAAATTGGTGTGCGGTTTTATACCGGACGCGCACACGGCACGAACCTATTTCGTAGCGAGGACGAACAATTTATCAATATGATGATCGACTGGTTAAATGAGCACACGCCCGATGCGCTGTAAACGATTGATCGTTAACCGCGCACATAGCGCCATTTTGCATCAATATCCAGTGCATTGAGCGCCTGCTTAATGCGATTCACATCCTGCAAGTCGTCCGCATCATAGGTCAATATGACTAAGGTGCGGGTGTTTTGATTCTGTTGCCCGCGCGAGGATGTGCTCACTTTAGATTTGTAGCCCAGTTTGCCCGCTTTTGTCGCAGTTTTGACCGCTTGCCACACGGTATCCACCTGTGATGAGTCAATCTCCGCTGTCCATTGTCCGGCGCGGGTGGTGGGTGAACGGATGT
>DAOTXB010000605.1:0-4393 GCA_034435575.1 Anaerolineae bacterium | reverse complement strand
AGGTGATTCGATCAACCACATCATCTAACCTTGGATGCTCCACCTGCCAATAGCCCAACCAGAAGTGAAAATCGCTCATTTCTTCAAGTGGTGGTGGTGACTCGTATTCCGCACGGACTGCTTCTAGCGTGGTCTCATATTGGGGGTCTTCGAGACGTGTATAGCTTTTAGTCCACACCAACACACGGGAATCATTGGGCATTTCTAGCCACATGCGCCAGATATACGCATCCTCATTGATGGGTTCAATCTCAATCTGTCGCCGTGCTTCGGACATAAAGCCGCTGATTTCTGTCGCCAGGAATTCATCATCGGTAACATCTCCGCGCAACGAGAACAGCTCATTCACGCGGTTGTCTGTGCTAGCGATGTACCAGCGCAACCCGTTATTACGTGTTCCCATGAAAACGGTCTGCTCATAAACCAGATCGTCCACGACGCTGACGTAATACTCCAATAATCCCGTATCCGCGACGTGCGACTCAATACGTGCAACCCCGGTGGTGGTGTGCCATTCTGCGATTTCTTCCGGCTCTTTTGTATCATAGGCTTGCAACCAGCGTTCAGATTCTACTGACCACTCACCGACCATGAAATCGAAAATTTCATTCCCCTCTGGTCGATCTTCATCGCTAGAAAATTGTGCAGACACCCCCCACCCTGCCAGCATCATGATTATCAATACTACACGTGCTGTGTATTTCCTGACTTTCATTGTGAACCCTCTTTCGCATAAAATTCTGATTACGATGAAAGTGTAAACACTGACACAGTGTGAGAGTCAAACTTAAGCGGACATCAAGTTATTACTCAGCATGAATGAATCATGTTCTCATCAACAGCCCATGTAAATTTCAGTCACGTTTGTTATATTAAAAAATGTTTTGTTATTTGACGCGCATAAAGATCGTGATCCAAACCAATGAGAGAAACACTAGACAAAGTTGCTGAGCTACTCCAAGATTCCATCGCGCAGTTCATCGCATTATTGCCCTCTTTGTTTATTGCTACGATTGTGTTTTATATTATTTACCGCACATCGAAGCCGATTGCGATTGCGGTCGAAAAAACGCTGGAGAAAGCCAAACGCTCAGAAAGTTTGCAATTGGTCATCAGCCGATTGGTGCGCTGGACGGTGGTTCTGCTCGGATTTTTATTTTCCGCCACCATCGCCCTGCCCGACTTTAATCCATCAGAATTGATCGGGTTACTCGGGATTAGTAGTGTGGCGATTGGTTTTGCCTTCCGGGATATTTTGCAGAATTTCCTCGCCGGAATTTTGATCCTGTTGACGGAACCATTCAAAATCGGCGATCAAGTCGCGATTAGTGATTACGAAGGCACTGTTGAGGATATTCAGATTCGTGCGACTTCCCTGCGAACGTATGATAATCGGCGTGTGCTTATCCCGAATGGTGAGGTGTTTACCAATTCAGTGACGGTCAACACGGCGTTTAATCGGCGACGATCTGAATATGATGTTGGGATCGGTTATGAGGACAATATCGAAGCGGCACAGGCGCTGTGTTTAGAGGTGATGAAATCGACCGACGGTGTCATGACCTCCCCAAAGCCGGATACAATCATGATGGAAATGGGCGATTCCGCGATTATCTTTCGTATTCGCTGGTGGACAAACCCGCGCATTTCGGATGTGCTAATCGTGCAGGATAAAGTATTACGAAACGTCAAGAATCGCCTCACTGAAGAGGGCTTCAACATCCCCTTCCCTATCCGAACCGTGTACTTTCACAATCAATCAAACACGCAAGAGTGATATTTAATGGTTTCCCGATCATGATAAGTAGCTAGGGCGCTTTATCTGGCAACCTGTATAAGCACGCTTAGAGTTTCCTCATCTTTATGCAAGATATGCTTAATATTGAGCGACATACTTAGAGTTATGCTACGACTTTGTAGCACACACACTTCATAAGTATGAGGAAAATATATATGGTTAACCGCAGATCTATCACCCTTATCACACTATTAGCACTATTAATGAGCATCCCCTTACTACTTTCTGCACAGGACGACACCGTTTATGCCGATGGATTAAATAATCCGCGTAATGTCACATTTGATAACGACGGTAATCTCTATGTCGCGGAAGCGGGTATCGCAGGCGGTCAGTCGACCTCCGCCGGGGACGCATACGGCGCGTCCGGCACCATCACGCAAATTGCACCGGATGGCAGTAGTGAGGTCATCATTAATGGGTTGATTAGCTACCGTGATAACAACCCGATTGGTGCGACAGCCATTCAGGTCACCGACGAGTCTTACTGGATTTTATTGGCAGAAACCGCTGATTTTCGTATTCCGTGGACACATGCACTGGTTGAGCTTGACCGCGAAACAGGTCGTGTCCAAACATTTATTGACCTGCTGGAACTCGAACTTAACGAAGACCCCGATGGTAACCCCAATAGTGAATCCAACGCAGTTGATTTCGCTGTTGCGGAAGATGGCAGTATCTTAATTGCCAATGCCGGGTGTAACTGCTTGATGGCATGGTCTGCGGATGCTGGTTTGAGCGTCGCCGTATCATGGGATTTTGAAACCGATAATCCAGTACCGACAAGTGTAGAAATTGGTCCGAATGGCGATATTTATGTCGGCTTCTTGACCGGATTCCCATTCCCACAAGAAGGATCACGGATTGAACGCTGGAGTGGTGGCGAACTGGCAGAAACCTATGAGGGTCTGACCGCCGTAACAGGTCTGCTGGTTACCGAAGATGGTACGATCTATGCCAGCGAATATGGTGTATTCAATCAGGGTTGGGAGCCAGGGCGTGTGGTGATGGTAACCAGTGATGGCATCACCCCTGTATTAGAAGACCTGACATTCCCGTTTGGTCTGGCACAAGCCCCGGATGGCACAGTTGTGGTCGCGACAGGGTCAGCCAGTGGCGAAGGCGCGGGTCAAGTGGTGGTTGTCCCGACAGGTATGTAGTCACCTGTCGATAATGACTTAAAGAAACACATGCGAGGGGATGCACATTTTGTGTCCCCTCTTTAAATATTGTACTAATCAAATTGGATGTTTACAGAATACCTGAGGAAAGATTATGCGTCGTAATTATGTCATCATGCTGGTACTTGTGGCGTTCGGTCTGGGTGCGGGTGCCGGTGCATTCGGTATACTCTATGGTACAGGACGCATCACCGAGCCGAGCCAGGATATTAACGAAGTTGCCCCTACCCTATCGCTGGATGGTCCAACGGCGACACCACCTTTTGAAGCGCAGATCGCCACACAAATCGCCGGAATAAATAATAATCTGAATGGGCTAGCAACACAGGTCAGCGGATTGCAGGCAGGCGCTGTAGTGTCCTCTGATAACGGTAATGACGATGAAGCGGCGCAAGAAGCGGCGCAAGAAGCGGCGCAGGAATCCACCGAAGAAGTCGTCGTGCCACAGTCTGAACGCGCCCTATTCCGCATCACACAGGACGAATCTGAGGCACGTTTTCGCATCAACGAGGTCTTACTCGGCAACCCGACGGAAGTGATCGGCACCACGTCACAGATTGCCGGTGACATCATCATCAACTTCACCGACCCCGCCGCGTCCCAACTCGGCGAAATTGCAATCAATGTGCGTACCCTCCGCACGGATAACGAATTCCGCGATCAATCCATTCGTGGGCAGATTTTACGGACGAACGATAACGAATTTGCGACCTTTGTGCCGACGCAACTTATCAATCTGGGCAATGACGCGATAGCTATCGGTGATAACGTTGAATTTCAGATCACTGGTGACCTTACAGTACGCGGTAACACCAACACGGTGACATTTGATGTGACGGTGACGCTCACCGACGAAACCCGGATTGAAGGGGTCGCCACAGTAGAGATTCTGTACTCAGACTTTGGGATCAGTATCAACCCACCGCCGAATGTAGGTGGCATCGACGATGAAGTGATCTTAGAACTCGATTTCGTCGCGCTGGCGGTTGAGGAATAGTCCACTTTTCGGTCGGTCGAGACAATAGAATCAATCATTCACAGGGGAGCATCGTGACAAAATCCAAAAGCGCATGTTCCCCACATAATGCATAATCTCCAAAACTCTATACTTTCACCGTTATAAACCGTCGTATACTAAAATCATCGACCCACTTCATTGGAGATTATCATCTATGCACCGCAAAAAATCCCTCTTCTTTATGTTGTCATGCTTGCTGATGCTCGTGCTCATGCCGACCATTTCCGCGCAATCCGGTGGCGCTTTTTCACCTGCACCCTGCCCGATTGAGGTTGCCGAAAATGTCGACTGTGGTTATTTAACCGTACCGGAAGATCGTAGTGACCCCAACAGTTCCGATATTCGATTAGCAGTCGCTCTTGTTCGTGCGACGGGCAACCCGCTACCCGATCCGAT
>DAOTXB010000604.1:0-11784 GCA_034435575.1 Anaerolineae bacterium | reverse complement strand
ACCACCGTTGCACCTTTTTCGGCGAAAGCCAGCGCAATTTCGTAGCCAAGCCCGCTGTTGGCTCCGGTGACGATTGCCACTTTTCCGTTTAGATTTGGCATATCTTGTTTAGTCCATTTACTGCTCATGTTGTTACCTTCCATAAGTAGATCCTATCAGCTGCTGATCTACGTACTCGTTTTGTCTGATGAATAGAGGATAACTTACATTTCACGAAAATTCACTAGCAGGATACGCCGACATGCTTGCGGATCACGCCAATTGTCGTGCGCATCCATTTGGTTTTGTATCACAGTTTGATGCCACCACAAAATAGTAACAATCAACCCTTAATTGAAGGCGACGAAGGGAAGTGGTAGGAGGAGCATAATAAAATAGCCAATTCAAACCAGAACACTAATCAATCTTGAGCATGAATGTGACTATTTTGCACCGTGTTTTTTGATGGTAATTGAACTATACCAAAATTATGATCCAACCTCTACACAATACGAGGCATCCATTATCCGCCGGGTGTAGACACACGTTTTTGGATGAGATCACGGTAAAACAGCGCGGATTGTTTCGGTGTCCGTTTGAGCGTGTCGAAATCGACATGTACCACCCCAAAGCGCATGTCATATCCGTAAGCCCATTCAAAATTGTCCAGCAAACTCCACACAAAATAACCATGCACAGGCACACCTGAGTTGATTGCGTCTGAGATCGCTTGCAGATGATTTTTAAGGTACTCGGTGCGTTTCGGGTCTTGCACTACCCCATTCACAGGTTCAGGATCATAATATGCCGAGCCGTTCTCTGTAATATAGAGTGGTGGTGGTGAATAATCGTTATTGAGCCGGATCAGAAAATCACGGAAAACATCCGGTACAATTTCCCAGCCGATGTCGGTACGGGGGAAATCAGCACGGGAGATCGCTTGTACCTTATAAGGAGCGTGCTCATTGTAGGCGACGACGGTGCGCGTATAATAGTTAACACCGAGAAAATCCATCGGTTCTTTTGCCGATTGCACCGCACCCAGATCTAAACCCTCTAAGATGTCGCCGAGTACATTTACCATATCTTCAGGATAGGTTCCTTTGAGCACAGCATCGGTGAACCAGCGGTTTTTCTGACCGTCTGCATAGATCGCGGCTTGCTTATCTTCCGGTGAATCCGTCGCGGGGAAAGCCGGGTTGAAGTCGAGCGTGATACCCGCGATTGATTCGGGCACATTTTTACGGATAACGCGCATGGACTCGCCGTGTGCCAGCATTAAATGATGCGCTACGCGATAGCTTGTCTTGATATCTCTGATACCCGGTGCATGCAGACCCATCCAATTCCCTAAAAATGCGATTACCCAGGGTTCATTGAGGGTGATCCAATGCTTCACGCGGTCACCGAGTCTATTGGTGAGAAGGTCAGTATATTCCGCGAACCACGCCACACTATCCGGGTTACCCCACCCGCCTCGATCTTGAAGTGCCTGCGGTAAATCCCAATGATACAGTGTCACAAATGGTATGATATTGGCTTCTATTAATTCATCCACAAGGCGATCATAAAAATCTAAACCGGCTGGATTTGTGGCACCGGTACCTGCGGGTAGTACGCGGGGCCAGGAGGTCGAAAAGCGATATGCTTGTAGATTGAGCGATTTCATCAGCGCGACATCTTCAGGATAGCGATGATAATGATCACAGGCAACAGCACCGGAATCACCATTGTGTACTTTGCCGGGTGTATTGGCGAATCGTGTCCAGATACATTCGCCACGCCCATGTTCAAGAGCGGCACCTTCAATTTGATAACTTGATGTTGCCGCACCCCACAAGAAATTTTCAGGGAAGTTCATAACGTATTGTCCTCAGATTGTGCATTGTATTAAATCTCGTTCTTCGCGCGGAATCCGCCACATGAGCCTGGTTGACCGTATTGCTGTTCATCGGTGACTAACCCTTATTCGTTGGCAACCACATACAGAGTCACGGATTGTGGTGGCAAGGTAAGTGAGTTTATGGCATCGAGCGGTTGGTCTTCCACATAACCATCAACCGTAAGTTGTGACATGAATACCGTATGGGCTTCAGTGCCAATGATTTCAAGTTGTGCGGTTTGTGCCTCGTCTTCTGGATTAACAACAATCATCGTGAGGGCACCATCGTCGCGTTGTGCGGCGTAGATGCTCAACGGATCTGTGGATTGTGTAGATAGCAAGGTGTCGCCAAAGTGACGGTATAAGCGATAGACATAATAGGTGGGGCGCACCTCATAGCGTTCTAGTAATCCTGTCCCGCCCCGCGAGTCACTGCTTTGAAAGTCAAAAAACGCGATGGCGAAAGGTTCGTCATAGAGCAAGCGCCCGAATACATCTGCCCACCAGATCGCGTTAAAGTGCGAATCGTTGGTGGCTTCCCCATTGATGGCAGAGTTCCAATGGGAGTTTACTTCGGTGATTGCTAGGGGAAGATCGCGCCCGGTAATTTCTTGCACCGTTACGCGAAGGTTATCGAGAATCATGTCCCATTCGGAGCGATCCGCATAGAGTTCCTCGATGGTTGTTTGTGCATTTAAACTGCGTGGGAAAGGATACCGATGCACAGCGACAACATCAATTAAATCGCCATTTGCTTCCAGAAATCCACGCACCCATGAATCTTGCCGTTCGGTACGCCCCGCAATCCCCGTCCATTGCGATGTTTCAGGACCCATTAGCGTGATGTTGGGGTCAACGGCTAACATGGCTTCTGCAATTGCGCGCCATTCTGTATTGTATTGCGCGATGGTGTAATCATCAAACAGATCTGGCTCGTTACCAATCCCCCACAGTTGCACATCATAGTCGTTGTCGATGTTCACATATCGAACCAGCGCGGCGGCGGCTTCTGGCGTGCCATTTTCTAGCCGAACGTTGATGCTCACTGTCTCCGCACCCAGTAAGTCTGCGTTACGCATCAAGGAGTCAATCTGCTGTTCGCGTATGTCGTTGAGATCGCCCCAACGCCCACCGGGAAAGCGCAAATAACGCACCCCCATGACCTGTGCCTCCTCGATTAAATCTGGTGGCAAAGTCTGTAAGGGACCAAAGTTCACCCCATATGCCAGCGGGCTGACCGTCCCGACGACAGTTCCAGTATCAACTGTCAAAATCGGAAGGTCAGTTTCCTGCGCTGATGTGACGGATGATACAGCAACCAGCATCGTCAACATGAGCAAATAGCGTATTACCCGCATGGTTATTTCTCCACACCAGTGATAACTACACCACGCATAAAGAAGCGCTGTGCGAAAAAGAAAATCGCCACCGGCAAGACCAACGCCATAAGGGAAGTTGCCTGTATCAGATGCGGTTGCTGATCATAAATGAAGTTGAAGCGCTGAATCCCGACTGAAATCGGTTGGAGCTCCGGCTTACCGAGGAGATAAATCAGCGGTTCAAAGTAATCGTTCCAGGCGAATACAAAGTGGAACAGTCCGACAGCGACCAGTACCGGATAAGATTGCGGGATAATGACATAAACCAAGATTTGCAATGGATTTGCGCCATCAATCATTGCCGCTTCATCCAGATCACGGGGTAAGGTCAAGAAATATTGTCGGAGTAAAAATACGTTATACGCATTCGCGAAGAAATGGGGCACGATCAACGGTAGCCATGTCCCCGTCCATCCGATTGTGTCGAAGAAGGCGTACATCGGCACTAATCGCACCTGAGTTGGCAAGATGATGGTGCCGATTAAGACAATAAACATGACATTTTTCATTGGCAAGGGAAAACGCGCGAAGGCATAAGCGACCACAACCGACGAAATTATTGTGCCGATCAAACCGGAGACAGCAATGACGATTGTATTACGCAATAGTAAGGGGAATTCTACACCTTCCCAGGCTTCTGCAAAGTTACCGAAGCGCGGGCTAAACTCCCATTGTTGGCTGAGTTGACGATAGCGCCCTTCCCACTCGATAGGCTCCGCAGTGGGGTTTTCCGGGTCAATAAAGGTAGCATCACGTCGCCGTCCATCCAGCAACGCAAGCGCCTGCGTAGACCCATCGGGCAAGGACACATTGTAAATCAGTAATTCTTCGCCCTCATACTCAAATGTGACCGGATCAGCAGGATAGATGGGACCGCCGTTCGCGCTGGTTACAATTTGATCTTTGTCCTTAAACGCTGTGATAAAACCATACGCAAAGGGCATCAAAAATAGAAAAAGCAACATGGAGGCAAAGAGTGTTACGCTGGCAATTGCCCCTAGATTACGCAATTGATTGGTGTAAATGGGTGCAGTGTTGATATGTTGATCCACTTTCGGGATCGCGGGTGAGTCTACAGATGTCGTCGTCATGATTGGTTGTCTCCTGCGGCATAATAGACCCAATAGCGTGAGCTAGCAAAGATCAACAATGTAAAACCCATCGCAATGGCAAAGATGAGCCACGCAAGCGTTGAGCCGTAGCCCATGTCTTGAAAGCTAAAGGCTTCCTTATAGAGATGAATGTTGATGAACATCGTTGAATTCGCCGGATCGCCCGTGCCATCCTTAAGAATAAACGGCACTTCAAAATAACGGAAAATACCGATCATACTAATGATGAGATTGTAAAAAATGACGGGTGAGATCAACGGTAATGTAATCTTACGGAAACGCGTAAAGGGATTTGCGCCGTCAACTTTTGCGGCTTCATAAAGTTCGGTGGGCACACCTTGCATTGAGGCGAGTGTGATCAGCATAGCGTTACCGATCCCCCACAAGCCAATAATATTGAGTGCCGGGTAGATCCACTGTGTGCTAAAAATCCAATCTGGTCCATCAATCCCGAACACTTCCAGCAAACGGTTTAACCAGCCACTATCGGTATTCAGCACCCCACCCCAGATATATACTGCCGAGACGATAGGGACGATATAAGGCATATAGAACAGTGTGCGGAAGAATCGCTTACCGATCAGATATTCTGAGTTGAGCAATGCCGCCAGTAATACGGGCAAAATTATCGAAAGTGGCAGAGCGATGAGCGCAAATTTGAATGTTGCTTCTAACGCAATGCCTACAACGGGGTCTTCAAATAACATACGCTCATAGTTATCGAAACCGATAAATTGCATCGGCTCATCACTGGTCAGATTGAAATCTGTAAAAGAAAAATAGAGTGATGTGACGATTGGCAAAAGCATAAATGCGATAAAACCAATGATCCACGGCGACAGGAAGATCCAACCCCAAATACGCTGTTGGCGTAACAGACTTGAGGTGTGTTCATCTTTCGTGGTCGCCATAAAGGGGTTGGCAGACATTTTCAATACTCCATTAAGTTTTTTATTCAGGACTCACGCACTTGCACAATGTAATCAGTGATTAGAGACCTACTGCTACATATTGACAACAAGTTATCAGTGATTAGTTGTTAGTCATAAGTAAAATATGACGATAAGCCAAGAACAAAATGATTTATTGATAGCTAACTGAAAACTAAAAACTGTGAACTGCGTAACTTATATTATTATGGATGCCCCATCCTAACAGACAAGGCATCCATAAACGCTGATTACATCGGGTCATTAACCAAACGTGACCAGCAAAACGATATACTGATTATCCAGCATCTTCTTCGGTATCGTCACTACCGCCATCGAATAATGCTTGCAATTCTACTTGCAGATCATCGAGACGTGCCTGCATATCGAGGTCGGGTGTGCTTTCATATTCAGTTTCCAACGCACCGAGCAGATCACGAACACGATTGTAGTTCGGCAGGATTGATTCATGGTTCGGGCTATCAGCATATGCGAGGCTGTCCAGCGCTACTTGCCAGTTCACACCCTGCGGATAGGTTTCATCAAGATTAGCAAAGAAGGCTTCGGTTTCTTCTGCACGGGCTGGCATACCGCCGTACACTTGCAGTAAGGTTTCTGATGCATCGCCGAGCAGGTATGCGAGCACTTCAAAGGCTTCTACTGGATGTTCGGTACTATCCAAAATGCGGAAGGTGTCGCCATGTAATTTCGCGGTGTATTCGCCTTCGTAGGATGGAACAACAGCGATGTCCCAATCATCAGTGACCTCACCTAAACAGCAGGTGTACCATAGATGTGTGTGTGCCATCGCAACATTACCGGATGAGAAAGCGTTACCGCTTGCCAGAATATCGCTACCATTTTGGGAGGCATTCGGAATGAAATGATCTTCCCAGATACCATCGTAGAACCATTGCAGACCGGCACGCCATTCTTCTGGAATAACTGCGTTGCCATCTTCATCAATCGGATTTGCCGCACCAAAGAGTGTGGTCTGACCGCGTGGTTCATCGTTCCACTGGGAGATAAATCCCCACTGAATGACGTTTTCAGGATCAAATTCTTCTTCAGTTGCATCAAAACCTTCTGAGTCAACGGTCAAGAACATACCGATTTCACGGAGTGTGTCCATATTCCATTCAACCTCTGTGCCATCAGGCATGATGTAAGGTGCGCCAAATTCCTGTGGCGGATAATTGAGCCCTGCTTCATCAAATAGCGGACGACGATAGTAGATGAATGATGGGAAAGTTGCGAAAGGCAAACCGATCAAGCCGTCAGCGGTACGATAGGAGTCGACTGCGGCTTCGTCAAATTGGCTAAGATCATAACCAATTTCTTCGATAATCGGTTCTAGGTCAAGATAGTTACCTGCAAAGGCGTTAGAACCATCAAGACCGACGGGACCAACGATGTCTGGTGCGTCACTGGTGGCGATGAGTGTGCCGAGTGTGTCATAGGCAACGGTGTTATCAACGATCAGGATTTCCAGCTGAATATCATCACGCGATGCATTGAAGGCTTCTGTGATAGCTTCCTGTGCGGCGATCTGTTCAGGTTGTCCACCTGCACCTAGACCCACATACCATTGAATAGTGACGGCTTCCTGTGCAGAAACTGAGAGCGCTCCCAGCATGAGCACAAAAAGTAGCATTAACTTAAAGAGTGTTTTTGATTTAGCGTTCATTTTATCCTCGTAAATCTAATGAAATCGGTAAACGGTTTGTGTTTGATGTTACAGTCGTTGTATAAAAAATTTGGTTTGCCCTCTTCTTTCCCCCTTTACATTTCATAACCACATGATTGCCGAATCACCAGCTGAGTTGGCAAAATAACTTGCTTAGGACCGGTAACTTCGCCATCTAAAATATCGAGCAAAATTTCGGTTGCAAGTGCGGTCTTTTTTACAATGGGTTGGCGTATTGTTGTCAACGGTGGTGTCGCTTGTGATGCCACAGGGAAATCATCGAACCCGACAACCGCAATATCTTCAGGCACACGTAACCCCGCTTCTTGAATGGCGTTAATCGCGCCGATGCCGATCAAATCGCTTGATGCAAACAAGGCGTCAATATCTTTGTCGAGCAACTGTTTCATCTCACGATAACCGGATGTACGGGTGAAATAGGCTTTGACGATCAACGCTGGGTCGATTGGAATTTCTGCATTTCGTAACGCATTTTCATAACCAATCAAACGTTCCTGCGCGTCAATATTGTCGATCTCCCCCGTGATTATGGCGATTTTACGCCGTCCCACACTTATCAGATGGCTGACGGCTTGTTCCGCCGCCGCGACATTGTCTATCGTCGAATAGTTAATTTGGTCTGCTGATGACATTGGCGTGCCTACCATCGAAAACGGTGTACCATTTTTGAGTAGTTGATCCACAAGCGGTTCTTCACCTGTCACAGAAGCAACAATAACTAGACCATCCATAAGCCGATTTTTGAGAATGCGCTGGTAAAATAGATGATCTTCTTCCTGTGCATTACCCACCCACAACAACGTCGCATAATCACGCGAATAACTCACATCAGTAATGGTCTGCAATACGGTGTTGTAGTAGTAAGGATCATCACCGGAAAACACATATTGCAGTGGGTAAGGAATGACAATGCCAATGACCTGGGTACGTTGTGTGACGAGCATGCGCCCGGCAGGATTCGGGCTGAACCCAACTTCGTCTATGACGGCGAGGACTTTACGGCGTGTGCGTTCGCTGACATATTCCTGCCCGTTGACTACCCGGGAAACTGTCGAACGAGAGACACCCGCACGTTTGGCAATATCTTCAAGATTCATCGTAAACTATTCTCAAAAGCATGTCCTTTTTCTGGGAGCGTTCCCAGAATTAATCTAATACTAACCTGTCCAATAGGATCTGTCAAGCATTTGAATGTCGATTTATCATAGTAAAAGCGATCTCAAATGCTTACAATTTATCAACATTATGCTGTATTCTTAAAGGATATTAAGCAGTATAAAGTAAAAACTCAAGACAAATATTAGTATGATGATGATGATGATGCAATTCATCTTGAGTCCATTTATGGGACTGCTTTATACTGAACAGTGTTGCACTCAACCAATAGGCAGGTACCATGTTATGCATGACCTGAAATTTACCCAGAATTTTCTTCATAGCAAAGCCTTAGTGGAAAACATCGTGCGCCTTGCAAAGATTCAACACGGAGAAACGGTGTTGGAGATTGGTCCCGGAAAGGGAATTATCACCCACGCACTCGCATCGCATGTTGGCACAAACGGGCGTGTGTTTGCGGTAGAACTAGACAATGCGCTTATTCCTGATTTGCGAACACGCTTCGCCAATACCCCACAGGTAGAGATTGTTCATGGTGACATCCTGACAATAAAACTAAGCGCATTGTTCGATAATTATGCGGTGTTCTCCAACGTTCCATTTAGCATTACATCAGAGATTGTAGATATGCTATTCACGCAAAATTATACACCAGATCACGCAACTCTGATTCTACAAAAAGAAACGCTTGTTAGTACGAATGTTCATGGTGAAGGCAAAACGTTCAAATCTTTGCTCATCGCGCCACAATATACCGTGCAGGTTATCCATACATTTTCACGATCTGATTTTACGCCGAAGCCTAGCGTAGATACGGTGTTGTTCCGATTTGAAAGACGCGCAACGCCTTTAGTGGCGAACACACATTATGCGCTGTACAAAGATTTTCTGGCATTTGTAGCAAAAGATCGTGTGGGCGAAGGGGCATGGCGTAAGGTGTTTTCCAAGCGACAGACCAAAGGGTTACAGAATACATCCGGATTAACTTTTGGTCGCGGGATAAAATCACAATCCACCGACGGAATCATCAACGCGTTCAACATATTTCTGCGCGACGCGTCCAAACATAGTCTGGTGGCTGGTGCGATGAACACACTACGAAAAGAACAACAAAGACGCGAAACCATTAACCGCACGGGTAAACATCATCGGTCAAAGAAGCGCAGATCATAACTTGTAACAGCGATTATGCGCGCGTATAGAATGCGGTAATCCACCCTGCAACCGTTGAGGCATCCAGCGGTGTAGACAATGTTGCCACCGCCAAATCAATATGTTCCTGTGCGATACGTCCAACCCGTGACCGCATAAGCGCTTCTAAATATTGGGGTGTAAACTCGGGATGTGCCTGAATACCGAGGAAGTGATCTCCTACAGCAATCATACTGTTGGGGCAATGTCGATTGGTGCTGAGTGTGATCGCTTCCGGTGGAAGTATCTCGACCTGATCTTGATGACTCACGAGTAGATTATAGGCTGGCAGTGCGGGTTGCATCCACATTGGCTGATGGTCGATTTGGGCTTCTTTTACGCCAATCCCCCACCCACGCTCGGACTTACGGACTTCGCCACCAAGAGCATGCGCGATCATCTGATGCCCAAAGCAGACTCCCAACGTTTTGCGTTGATGTGAATGTAGTGTTCGCATAAACGCACACAGGTCATGAATCCATGGAAGATCATCATATACCGATTGACGTGAACCGGTGCAGAGATAGGCATCGCAAGCATCAACATCATCTGGTAATTCCCCATGACAGGCATCATAAATGACCCATTCCACATCCGGTATCACGGGCGTGAGTAGATCCATAAACAAATCAGGGTAATCCCGTGCAATATGTTGAAATTTTGCGTCTACATGGTCACACTGTAATATGCCAATCCGCATTATTGTTCCTATATCTCTACGCGTAAATGAAATGATTTGGGGCGTGTAAGGCTTTCATATCCGATTGTTGACAATGTGCAACCACGACCCGAGTCCTTGATCCCTGTCCACGCCAACGCGGGGTCAAGATAATCACAGCGATTCATGTACCATGTTCCTGTGCTGACCTGATTGCCGATCCTGAGTGCCGCCTCAACATCTTGCGTCCAGATGGATGCAGTTAGTCCATACTTGCTATCGTTCATCAATGCGATCGCGTCTTCATCACTGGATACGGGCATGATGCCGACAACAGGACCAAAGCTCTCTTCTATCATAATGTCCATGCTGTGATCGACATCGACGAGAATTTGCGGTGCCATATAGGGCGAATTCGCCTCATTTCGTGGGAATAACGCCGGATCAATCAACGTTTTCGCGCCCTGCTCCACCGCCGCCTGTATCTGATTGCGGACAAATTCCGCCGCACTGATGCGTACCATCGGACCTAGTGTGGTCGCTTCTTCCAATGGATTACCGAGTACATATTTTTTCGTCAGTGCGACTGCGCCCTCGATAAAGGTATCATAGACTTTCTGATGTACATAGATGCGCTCAATCCCACAACATGATTGTCCTGAATTGAAGAACGCGCCATCAATCACATTTTCAATGGCATGGGCGAGGTTCACGTCAGGTCGTATATAAGCAGGGTCTTTGCCACCTAGTTCCATCCCTGTCGCGATGAAGCGTTCACTGGCGGCACGTTGCACAGCATGACCACCGGCAACAGATCCAGTAAACGCTACGAAATCCACCCGTGAATCCGCGATCACATTTGCCACATCGTCATGTGTCAAATGGATGAATTGGCAGACATTTTCAGGCAAACCGGCTTCTCGAAAAGCATGAACAACTCGCTCTGCAACGAGTGGGGTTTGGTTCGAATGTTTGAGTATTACCGTGTTGCCCGCCATGATCGCGGGAATAACCGAGTTGACTGCGGTCAAATAGGGGTAATTCCACGGAGGTAATACCAACACCGTCCCCAGTGGTTCCCGCTTAATAAATCGAATAAAACCAGCTTTTTCTGGCGCTTCTATATCATGTAATGCCTCTTCCGCGATAGCAATCATATGGCGGGCACGTTCTTGAAATCCGCCCGTGATCTCGGATGGTGTGTAACGTATAGGGCGACCCATTTGCCATGTTAATTCTGGCGCAAGTTCGTCAACCTGATTTACCAGCACATCTACCATCTGGTTACAGATATTTGCCCGTTCCTCATAGGTAGATTGACTCCAGCCTGCCTGTGCCTTGTACGCTTTTTGTAGCGTTGCCTCAATTTGTTGTGGGGTTGCGAGTTGCCTTGTTACAAATACCGAGCCATCAATTGGACTAATTGTTTCTTGTATTTCAGACATATGTTTGTCTTTCGTATTTATCAAATTGGGCATCACAAAATGCAAAATCGTCAGTTCTACATACGGAACGCCAAATCGCCTCTATTTGTTCCCCAAAATTCGCCATACATCGCGCTTAAATCAACTGTATCACCATACGCAAGTGCTATTATTCTGCGGTGACATAAGCGGCGGTGATTCCACCATCAACCATAAATTCGGTGCCTGTTACAAAAGCAGATTCATCTGAGGCGAGATAAAGTGCGGCAGATGCCATTTCAGTAGCTTCACCAAAACGCCCCATCGGTACATGTACTAAACGGCGCTGTTTTTTCTCCTCAGTATCGAGGAATTTCATCAGCAATTCCGTACGTAAAGGACCCGGACACAGTGCGTTTACTCGAAT
>DAOTXB010000603.1:0-8826 GCA_034435575.1 Anaerolineae bacterium | reverse complement strand
CTGAATGTTATGTTTTAGTTTGTAAATTTGGTAAAGGGAGTGGACGGGTGCAGGTCGAATCACGTTCCGCACGTCTTTATTTTCGAGTACTCATTATCGCACTAATCTTATTATTCGCTTTCAGCACCGGGTATGCACAGACCGATGCTGAAACGGGTGACCCACCCATCGCCGCACTCATCAACATTGCACCCACCGGCGAAGATGGCATCGTGACAATTTCCGGTGCCGCGGGTGCTGTCTTCCCTACAGCGACGGTGGCAGTACGCAACCTATATACGGGCGACGTTGTCTATACCACTGCCGGCATCACGGGCAGTTTTAGCGTCAACATCTTTGGCACGGGCAACACCCCTTTCTGGGTTAGTCCGGCGCAATCCATCCCTACTGATCTGCGCGATCAGGCAGGATCATTACCGGGCGGACCGGGCACAATCATCTATGGATCACTGCCAGAATCACGCGAGGTTATCGCCCCGATCACACAAATTATCATGGACACCAACATCGACGATTGGACGACGAATTACCCACAAGCACAACTTGATGAGGGTATTTTCGCCTTATTTAATCAAAATTTGCTTTACTTTGCATATACACCTGAAGAATCTCTTGTTTCCGGCGATATCTCGGTGATTGTGCAGATAGACAATTCAAGTTATGAATATCGCTTTAACGCGTACAGCTTCGGTAGCGCCCAACGTCGCCAACTATTACCGACAGAAACAGATTTTGTCGGCGTAGACACTGCGCTTATCACCAATGAAAGGGGCGATGTGGTCGAGGCGAAATTTTCACTGGATAATACAGGCATTAATGCCGAATCGGTCGTTTTGTTAGACCGCCTGTTGATCTATGATTTGGACGACACAATCGAACCGGAAGCCATTATCCTTGAAGCACCTATTCCCTATGTGGATGAACAGAACGGCATCACCTACGAAGATGGCACGATGGTGGGTGAACATACTCGCTTTTCCGCGAGTGGTATCGGCACGCTCGGTGTCCACCAACAACCAGACCTGAACGACTTACGCTGGGATGCACGGGGTAGAATCAGCTCATTGGAGGCAAACGCGGGCGAAAATATTGATGTGCAGGTGGATTTCACGATAACCGTGCCCGACCTTGTCACACCCGTGCCACGCATTATCGCCAGACCGGAGGTCTCCATACAACCTATTGCGGTGGATCGTGATGGCGACGGAATCGCCGAGCAAAATGTGGTCGCCGATGGCAGTAATAACGGTTGGTCAAGCATGATGACGCGCACCGGATTGGCACTGGATAATTTATCCGGTGGGTTCATCTCAAATGCATTCATCGTAACACCAGCAACAGTTATACGCAGGGACGACAGCTTGCTAGTCGGGGCGGAATTTGACCTCAGCTTACCGGAAGATTTGCCCAACGGCATTTATCTGCTCACGTTGACGCTTGGCGAAGGTTCCCCCACCCGTTTGCCTGTCGTGCTGAACATTGGCGGCATCACCGAATCACGGTTGCCGTTTACCCTACTTCATGACACGTCTTCAGATGGTAGTCGGGGCATCATCGCCCAAGAAGACGAAGGGTTATATGCACTCTCGAACCGTGTGCGCTTCAACAGCAATACGATAATTCTCGCGCCTGGTGAATATCCATTGGAACCTTATTTACCTAATTTGATGCCCAACACCTACGCCACATCGCATGCGCCGTTAATTCCCTTGCTGTTCCCCGGTGGACGGTTAAATGTGTCCGTCACCCGTCCTGATGGCACGGTGGACGAACTGCCGAGCGCGGCAATTGTACAGAATCAACTTAGCACGGCGGCGTTTGATGAGCGTGACCGCTTTGGCGCACAATCGCCTGTAGATGTTTACCGCCTGACCACGCTTGACCCTGAACTGACCAATTATGCATTCGATTTGTATGGTGAGTATGTGATTGAGGTCAATGGCTCCGTAGAAGACATCTGGGGAAATCGTTATAGTGGTGGTGGCACCTATACTGTTACCATCGCAGAACCGCTTGATTTCACCCCCGGCACATTATCCGGCACACCCTTTGAGACGGACGATCCAATCTATGCAGGGGGGCATATCGCGCCACAGATTCCCGCAGAAATCTCCGTAATTGCACAGCATTTCCCTGTAGATGGTAGCCCGATGACCGAAACGATTATCACGGGTAGCGCCAATGATTATGGCACCTTCAGATCATCGGAAGCGCTGATTTTTGACACGGCAGGCGAATACATCATCAGTTATGAAGCACGCTATACCGATGCTGATGATCGCTTATGGGCATCGAGCATGACCACCGCTGGTGTGATTGCTGATGTGGATTCTCCGCTTGTTGTGCGTGGTGCGCGTGGACTTGCGACTTACGCTGATAATCCACAAGCATGGTACAACACGGCAACCTATCCCTATGACACGGAAGAAACACCCGATGCCATCGCTAATTACCCGTATCATAGTGGGGACGTTGTGCAGATGGGTGATAGCGCCACAAATGGGGTGAATCCTGTTTTGCAAGTTCAAGATGTAGCAGGACGTTATCGCGATTGGCTGGTCGATACAGTGGGTGGTGGTTATCTGAATACCCCCTTTACACGCCTCGCCGCAGAGGGGCGATTACCGCTCATTCACGTACTTGGTGGACCGGATACGCCCTTCTCGCCCGCGCTATTACCGGAATTCGTCGTCAGTCAAGCGTATGGTTATGTGAGTGCTGTTCGTCCAGATGTCACGGTGAGACAATTTGTACAGGGTTCAGCCGCTGGCGATTTAGCTTTGTATTGGGATAATGACGACCCGCTGAATCAGCAAATTGGCGCGGGGAACGCTGGCTTGATGACCGGCGATTACATTTTCTTGTTCGGTGGTGTTGTATTACAAAACGCAGAAGCGGGTTTACAGGATACGGCTATCTATGCCTCAGTTGCGATTGTTGGCGATGAAGACGCGACGACACAGGTCACACCTCCTTTTCAGGATGCGAACGGTTTGCTTCCCCTGAATGATGATATGCGACTGGAAGCGTTCTTTGTACCAACCGCGTTACGACCCGCAGAAATCATACCGCTTGGTGATACGGTCAGCCTTGTGGGGCAAACCGCGCCCACACTCGGGTCTTATGTCATGGCGACGGTCACTGCACCTGATGGCACAACCCGCACCTTTAACGGTATGACGAACAGCATCGGCTATTTCTATGATCCTGAGCAAGACTTTATTGCCGATCAAATTGGTGTTTGGACGGTGGCGCTTACCATCACACCTAACGCCCGCACATCAATCGGCGATATTGACTTACCCGTACCACAGGGGGGTATCCCCGCGCTGAACACAGAACAATTTGAATTTTATGTGCTTCCCGTAGATGCTCCCACACTTATATGGGACGGCACCGACAATGCGGTGATTGCTCGCAATGCGACCACACCATTCAATATCACCATGAACGCGCCTTCGGATTGGACAGAGACGCAAGCCCGTGTGGTTGTCACCACCCCGTCATATCTGGTCAGCAGTGAGGACATCACCGTACGCGGGACTTCGGTCAGTTATCAATACAATCAGGCAAACTTAGCGCGCAGTGTGCCCAACCTGGAAGCAACCGGCGATGGTGAATCAGCATCTGGATCAGACACAGTAACGCTGACATTTATCGTGACGGGCATCAACGCAGAGGGCAATCCAGACATACGAACGCGCACATTTACAATTTTCCACAATCAACTGATTACGCTATCAAGAGGCGGTGATGCGGAATGATGCACAAAATTACCCGACATCGCCATTTTCTTATACGATTAACCTTATTGCTTGCGGTTATCGGGCTGGTGACGTTCGTTTATGCACAACAAGACAGTGCGCCACTTTATGCCCTGCCATCTGCCAACGAGACGGTTTATACCAGCAATACCATTGATCGCACCGCTGATGGACGCACCATGATCGCCGCCAACATGCTCAATGATACGGTGTCGATCATCAATCTTTCTACCAATGAAATCGAGGCAGAAATTATAGTCGGCGATGACCCGCGCACCTTAACCTATACCACTGATGAAAACCGTATCCTGACGGTCAATCGTGCGGATGGCACACTCAATATACTTGATCTGTCTGAAGACACGCCACAGATCAGCGTAACCTATCCGGTTGGGGTCTTGCCCTATGCGGTGGTGAGCAATGAGGACAATCGTACCTTCATCAGCTTACAGGGTAGCGCGGAAGTGATTGAGATCGACATTGATACGGGTGACATCCTGACACGCATCGACACTGCGGAAAACCCAACCGGACTAGCACTATGGGGTGACTTTTTGTATGTGACGCACTTGTGGTCGGGTGAACTCAGCCTGATCTATTTGCCACAAAAACAGGTTGTCCGCAACATCTCTACCGGACAAAATGGCGGTTTGACACCGAGCATCACTATTGATCCGCGCAATGGCACTGCCTATCTACCCCAGTCACGCGCCAATGCGGACAATCCCGCCCTTACCTATGATGCCCTCGTTTTGCCACAGGTGAGCGTGGTGGATTTAGCTGACCTGAGCACACAGCGTACCGGGCGTATCGCGCTTGATAGTGCGGATCGCGTGGTTAATATGCCGTTTGCGGGGGCGGTTGATTCTGTGCGTAATGTGCTCTATATCATCAACGCGGGCAGTAATGATCTCTCGGTAATCGACCTCGAAACCGGAGTCGCACAGGGGCACTTGCGCTTAGGGGCAAACCCACGCGGTGTATTGTTGAGTCGTGATGGCAGTTTTCTCTTTGTGCATAACGTCATTGATGGCACATTGACAACTATTCAGACCAGTAATCTGTCTGTGGTGGATATTTTACCCATTAGCGATGTCACCATCCCCATTGATATTCTCATCGGCGCAGAATTGTTCCACACCGCAACAGATTCACGGCTTAGCAATAACAACGCCATCAGTTGTGCGAGTTGTCACTTCGATGGACAATCCGATGGGCAAATATGGGCAGGGTTTGCCGATGGCGCACGCAACACTCCCGCGCTTTATGACTTACTCGGCACCGCGCCCTACACATGGACAGGCTTATGGGACGAAGTCGCCGATGTCGAACTCAAGATTCGTGGTTTGCAAGCGGGTGATGGCTTAGTTGCTCGCGGAATCTTCCCGCCAGATGGTGAGGCGCACAGTGGGTTATCGCCGGATTTGGACACCCTTGTTGCCTACCTGTATACACTACAAGGTCCAACGACACCATCAACACAAAACCCGGATAGTGTGGCGCGTGGTGAAGTTGTCTTTGATGTGCTTGATTGTGCATCCTGCCATAGTGGTGAGCCATTCACCGATGGACTGAGCCATGATGTCGGGACAGACGGCACATTCAACACACCAACATTGCGCTGGCTGTGGCAAAGTGCGCCCTATTTGCATGATGGTCGTGCTGAGACCTTGCACACCGTTTTTACTCTACCCGGTGCACACCAGCTTATTGGCGAAGTTAGCAACGATGATATTGATGTCCTCATCGCCTATTTGCTCAGTTTGCCAGCATCTTCGGACGCTGAATAGTGATCTATACCCTATAGCAAGGGAAAAGTTAATTCAGGCTAAATCCTGAGTTTTATGCTTGCAATCTGTAAGTTTCGCTTGTATATTTATGATGAGGATAAGCAATATTTTACAAGCAAGGTGCTACCAGCAATGAGTATAAGCACTGCAATGCAGGAATACTTGGCGGAAACCTACCGCCTTGCCCATTATCAGGTAGGAAGCCTCTATGTTTCGACCTCTGCCCTAGCAGAAGTGATGGGTGTTTCTGCGCCAGCGGTTACGCGCATGGTGCAACGGCTAAAAGAGGCGGGCTATTTAGAGCATGAACCTTATCAGGGAATCTTCCTGACCGAAACCGGTGAACGCGAAGCACTGATGAACATTCGCCGTCATCGTTTGGTGGAACGTTTTCTGGTTGACATCATGCGTTTTGGCTGGCATGAAGTCCATGATGCCGCTGATGATCTTGGCGCAGTTGTGAGTGATGTGATTGTCAGCCGGATGAGTGAAATGTCTGGTCATCCACGACGTTGCCCACATGGTGAGCCTATTCCTACCGCAGACGGTATCATGCCACAGGTGGTTGATTATCCACTCAACGAAGATGCGGTGGAAGAACACAAAACGTGGGTCGTCAGCAGAGCCAATTCACACGACGAAGAAAAACTCAAATATCTGGACGCGCTGGGATTACGTACCGGCGCGAGCTTCACATTACTAGAACGTGCGCCGTTCAAAGGTCCGATCAAAATTAAAGTGGGCGATGCGGTACATTTTATCGGCTATGAGCTTGCCGGTATCTTACGCGTGTGTACAGCAGAAGAATTCGCGTTGGTGTAAGATCGCGAACGCTCGATAATATGTTGACCCAAACAGGCGACCTGAATAATTATGGTCACCTGTTTTTGATTTCTAAAACAATGATAATCGTCACTCACTCATCCATGTGGCATAACCCATCAACCCCCATCCCGCCAGCAAACAGGCACCACCAATCGGCGCAATCGCGCCCATAAAGTCGAGATCGAATATCGCCAGAATATACAAACTCCCCGCAAAAATGAGCGCCCCAATGGTAAGCAATATCCCGCTCCAGCGCACGAATTTCGCCGGAAACCGCTCAAGCGATGCCATCCATGCCACCGCCAACAACGCTAGCGCATGATACATATGGTATTCGCTCGCCGTCTGAAATGTGTCTTCGCGCCCATTTTCGACCAGTGTTGATTCCAGCCCGTGTGTGCCAAATGCCCCCAATGCCACGCCTGTAAATCCTAGAAACGCGGCAATCAGCAAAAATTGACGGATTGTGTTCATTGCCCTATTCTCCCGTTTAATTCCCAAACGCGACACGATGTGCGTGACGAATAAACTCAAGCTCTAACACAGCATTTAAGACTTCCTCCGGCAATTGCTCATCCAGCGTAAGGACGGTTAACGTTTGTCCACCCGGCGTGGCGCGTCCGGTTTGCCAGCTTGCAATGTTCACACCCTTATCTGCTAGCAATGAGCCGACATGCCCGATCACACCCGGCTTATCATAACTGCCCATCACGAGCAGGTCGCCCTCCGGCACAAAGTTCATCTTGTATTCATTGACCTGTACGATATGCGGTTCACGATGATCCAGCAACGTACCCGACATTACAATTTCTTCGCCATCTTCCAACGTCACCTGACACAATACCATGTTGGAATAATCACCGGATTTCAGCCCTTTGGTTTGTGTAACCTGAATCCCGCGCTCTCCTGCCAGAATTGGTGCGTTGATATAACTGACCGCCTCGCCGAGGATTGGCTGTAATAACCCCTTAAGCAACGCCACAGTCACGGGCTTAACCAGCCCAAACATTTCATCGCCGATCAATTCCACACCAACACGCCGAATCGGTGTCCGTGCGAGGGTGTGTAGCAACTTGCCGATTCGCTCTGCCAGCATCAAATGAGGGCGTACGGTGTCAAAGTTCACACCGGGCATCAACGGCATATTGACCACATTACGATAATCTGAACCACGCAACGCATCCAAGACCTGTCGTGAAATTTGTAGGGATAAATCCTGTGTCGCTTCAACGGTATTATCCCCAATATGCGGGGTATGAATCACATTTTCCATGCCAATCAACGGGCTGTTATAAGGTGGTTCTTCGCTATAAACATCCACCGCCACACCTGCCAGATGCCCACTTTTTAGCGCTTCTGCCACAGCGGATTCATCAATTGCACCTCCATGCGAGGTGTTGATGAGCCGTGCGCCCTGTTTCATCTGACGCAAACGCACCGCATCAATAATGTGCTGAGTCTCCCGTGTTGACGGCACATGCACACTGACAAAATCGCTCTGTGCCAATAAATCACGCAGACCTGATAAAATCACCCGCTCATCGCTGACGTTTTCTTCGCTCAAATAGGGATCATAGGCGATGACAGTCATGCCAAAGCTCAACGCCCGTTGCGCGACAATCCCCCCGACACGCCCAAACCCGACCAGACCGAGCGTTTTGCCGTCCAATTGTGTGCCGGCTTGTTGTTTACGATCCATCAGCCAATAGCCCTCTCGCATGCTGTTATGGGCACGGATCAAGCGACGACTGAGCGCAAGCATCAACGCCAGCGTATGTTCTCCGGCGGCGACAGCGCTAATCCCCGGCGCGTTCATGACCATGATGCCGCGTGCAGTCGCTGTTTCCAGGTCGATGCCGTTCAAACCAGTGGACGGTCTGCCGATGACGGTTAGCGCCGGAGCATGTTCCAACAAGGCTACGTCTAGATGCACATCATCACGGGCGATGATGGCATGTGCGCTTTTGATGCCCTCGCGTACCGCGGATACGGACGGTGTTACTTTTGTGAGGCTGACATCTTCAGCACGTTGCAGAATTTCCATACTTTCGTCAGTTAAATCTGTGGCGACAAGGATGTTAAATCTTGACAAGGTGACTCCTTTTATTGGGTGGGGGATAATATCAGTAGAATTTAAGCAGTTATCAGTCTTCAGTTGTCAGTTATTTACCACAAAATCGTTTAGTTCTTGGCTTATCGTTGTTTTGCTAATAAGTAACGACTAAGCGCTGATTTAGGAAAAGAAGCAGTCTGAAGTATTTGCGCGTTTTTCGGGCGGATACACAGATCCGTCCCTACCCATGTTCGATTGTATAGGCAGACTTCGTCATATCGACCTCACCCCCGCAACAGCGCCAACACCTCATGCAAACTTTCAAAGCGATGTGGTGTAATCCCGTCGAATTTCTCCGGTGAGCTATGGGTACGGTCAGGCACAGCAAAACACG
>DAOTXB010000602.1:0-3700 GCA_034435575.1 Anaerolineae bacterium | reverse complement strand
TTCTCGACGTTGGGAGTCAGCGCGGTGGGCGATGCACTACCGCGCACTCTATACGACCTCGCGCCCCATTATTCAGCCATCGCAGGACAAATCCCCATCTCACCAGACCCCTTGTCTGCGTCATTTATTCGCTTAACTGCGGGAAGCATCGTGCTATGGGCGGTGGCGGCGATACGTGGCGACATCCTGACTAACCTCCGCACATTGGTTAATTTTCCGGTAGCGTTGCGTCAACTGATGGCGGCGGCGATCACAGGTACGGTCATGGGGGCATCGCTGGTATTAGTCGCGCTACAAAATGCGCCTGTGGGCATCGCCACTACGCTCATCAACTTAACACCCATTTTCCTGATTCCTATCGGTTATGTAGTGTTCAAGGAGCGCATTAGCCCGCGCGCAATTGTGGGCACACTGATTGCCATTGCCGGTATCGGGGTGATTTTTCTGTAGTTGTAAATTTCAAGCAATAGTTGGTCATAAATAAAAAAGCGCAGGTCATGACAATCTGCGCCTTATGTTTAGGGTAATTGGTGTGAGTTAGTCGCCCGCCGCCGTGATCTTTTCAGCAGATGGCAGTTCAGAATGACGAGAGAATTGTGTGACAGGAAAATCCTCTGCAATCAGATTCTCCGCGATGATACTGGATGATAGCACGCCGGGTAATCCCGCGCCCGGATGTGTCCCCGCGCCAACGAAGTACAGATTTGGGATGTCCTCACTGCGGTTATGTGGACGGAACCATGCCGACTGCATCAAGATGGGTTGCACGCTGAAGGCTGACCCGCGATGACTGTTGAGCGTGTCTTTAAAGTGCAACGGGTCGATATAGTGTTCGGCGACAAGGTTTTCTTGTAGGTCTGGCAGATAATTTTCCTCAAGGAAGTTCATGATAAGATCACGATAAGGTTTCGCTTGTTTCGTCCAATCAATGCCACTACCAAGATGCGGTACTGGAGACAATACATAGAAGGCTTCGTGTCCATCAGGTGCCATTGACGGGTCAGTGAGTGTGGGCATGTGCAAATATAGGCTGAAGTCGTCTGCAAGTTCTTTCTTCTGGAAAATGTCCTTGAGCAGATGACGATAACGATCTCCGAGAATAATGTTGTGATGCGCTAACCCAACATCACGATATCGACGCTTGGTGCCAAAGTAAATGACAAACAACGACATGCTGTATTTGAGGTTATCGACACGGCGATCTGTCCACTTGCGGCGATGTTCTTTGGCGATCATGTTCTTGTAGGTAAAGCCAACATCGGCATTGCTGACAACAGCATCGGCATTGTGTACGGTGCCGTCTAGCATACGAATTCCGGTGGTTTCGCCCGTCGCGGAATCCACTAGAATTTCGTCAACCTCTGCATTCAGTGTAACGGTACCGCCAAGCTCGCCGAACAATTTTGCCATACCATTAACGATTGCACCGGTACCACCGAGCGCATAGTGAATGCCCCATTCACGCTCTAAATAGTGAATCATCGCATAGATGGATGGTGAGTCAAACGGATTACCACCGATCAATAATGGGTGGAAGCTGAAGCACCGACGCAAGAATTCATCTTTGATAAATTGTGATGCATAACGATACACGCTCAAATAAGACTGCATCTTGATGAGGTCGGGCGCAACTTTGAGCATATCGGTGAAATTCAGGAAGGGTTTGTCCGCAAGTTCAACGAACCCCTTCTCGAAGATCGCTTTGGTCGTCGCCATGAACTTTTTGTAGCCTTCGACATCTCCAGGGCTACGTTTGCGAATTTCTTCATGGATAAATTCAGGGTCGCCGTTGTAATTGAAAGGTTGACCTTCTGCGTCAAAGATACGATAGAACGGATCGCACGGGACAAATTCCACATAATCCTCGCGTCGCTTGCCCGCCGCTTCCCAGATGTCATCGAACATAAACGGCGCGGTGATGACCGTGGGACCGCCGTCGAATTTAAAACCGTTGATTTCGTAAGTATAAGCACGCCCGCCGAGCTTGTCGCGCTTTTCGAAAATTTCTACATCGTAACCGCGTGCGGCAAGACGAATCGCCGCGCCTAATCCCCCAAAGCCACTGCCAATGACGATAATTTTTTTACTCATTTGTATCTTTCGTATCCGCTAATTTGAAACAATAATTACATTATGAAGCATTACGAAGTGTAAAGGCAACGGAATCTCACTGACTTCTATGACAGATGTTAGGTTTTGCTCATGTACCAATTCTGATGCCTCTCGCCATATGATAGCTTCCCCTTGCGCGAAAGTGGTAGTGACAGTACGCTACAATGGTGATGATAATCATCACGCACATGGACTCTTACTAAATCAACACTAGGATACCGACCCGTGCTGGAAAACTTCATATTTGTCTTTGTAGGCTTACTGGGACTGTTCTTCGGGGGAAACTGGCTCGTTACAGGTGCGTCTCGCCTTGCCCGCTCGTTTGGTATTTCATCATTAATTGTCGGTTTGACCGTTGTCGCTTTTGGAACATCCTCACCCGAATTACTGGTAAGTGTGAGTGCCGCGCTTGATGGTAGTAGTGACCTTGCCGTTGGTAATGTGGTCGGGTCAAACATCTCCAACATCGGGTTGATTCTGGGCATGACCGCGCTGGTATTTCCCGTAGCCGTAAAAGCCACCCTCATCCGGCGAGAAATCCCGTTGATGATCGCCATTACCGTAGCAACCACAATCATGGCATTCATTGGGCGCGACATCGGGCGGGTGGATAGTGTCATCATGCTGATCACGCTGGTGTTATTCAATTATTATATGTATCGTTTGACCTCTAAAGAAGCACAGACTGAGGAATTTCAAAAACAAGCGCAGGAGTATGACGAAAGTGCTGAACCTGCGATTACGGTAGAACAACGCCCGCGTGAATTAGGTCGCTTGTTTCTGGGACTTATCGTTTTGGTCATCGGCGCACAATTGACTGTTGATGGCGCGGTAGAAATCGCCCGAACAGTGGGTATCAGTGAACTGGCAATTGGTGTCACGTTGATCGCTGTAGGTACCTCTCTGCCTGAATTGGCGACATCGCTGGTCGCGTCCTTCCGTAAGCAGAACGACATCGCGATTGGTAACATCGTCGGGTCTAACATCTTCAATCTTTTGTTGATCCTGGGCGGTACAGCGTTGATTCAACCAATTCCAGTATCTGACCGCGTGTTGCAGTTTGATATTCTGATCATGCTGGTATTTTCGTTTGCGTTGATACCCATTACGATTACGGCACGCCAAGTGAGCCGATTTGAGGCAGTTTTGATGCTTGGCGGGTACATCGCCTTTACGATAGTCGCCCTTTTGCTATAAACGATATGACAGTGCAAGACACATACCATAAAACCCTCACAAAATTACATAATATTGCGCTATTGAATAGCTAGGCGTATGATAGACGTAACCCCCCCTGATACATTCGAGGTGTATTTGTGTTTACATTTCCAGATACTTTGCACATCCTTGCCATTACTGGTGAATCTACGCAAACAGTCATCAAAACGTCCCTTGTTGCACATTTGCACAACGATTACCAGCTCACTCAGGCTGACGTCACCGAAACATATGATGAATCCTTAGCAGGTACATATGATCTCATCATTGTGGACTCCACCGTTATACAGACTTGGGACACATGCAATTTACCGACCCTTCTTGTGCTTGATAGCGACCAGAAACCGGACACACACCAACTCCCACAAGA
>DAOTXB010000601.1:0-1754 GCA_034435575.1 Anaerolineae bacterium | reverse complement strand
AGCGCATATAAGCGACGCAAAAACTATTCAGAGACTTCTGCTTCATGGCGATCCAATAACGTAAGACGCTACAGACCGCTCTTCGCGACAGCCCGTGCCAACTTCACCGCCTCATGGAACGCCACCGCGCCCTGTGGCACCATCCGCAAATGCAAATCATGCGGTAAACCATCCAATGAATTTAACGGTAAAATGCGCGTTTCCTGCCGTTCGGTGTGCATCGCATCGCGCAATGCTTGTAAATGGCGTGGATACCAGCTTTCATCATGAATCATCAACAAGGTGCAAATCTCAGCCCGTAAGCCGAGTAACATCTGTCCGATTCCGGTCAGGTGTAGACTAGCGCGATCATCCGTGAGCATCTGGCGCAATTCACTGACCGGTGCAAATTCGTAGAAATAATCAACCGCCTGTGGCGAATCCCAATCCGCATATTCTGGTATTGCGAATAATTCCTCGCCAAATTCGCGTAAAACCTGGTGCTTTACTGACCATTCTGCGCGAATCCACGCCTGGTTATGGTGCGATGGTTGAAAGATAAACGCCGGAATCACATGATACATCCCTGCTCCCGTTGCCAGAGATGCCGAACGTTGTCCTAAAATCAGATGATATTCGCCCTGATGTTTAAAGACGGTCAAGACGGCCACCCCGATCACAGCGGCACGTCCTCGCCCATTCACTAATACGGCTTGATGATCGATTTGTGTATGTAATTGTTGACGATGGAGCAATACGCCCTCGCCTCGCAGCGCAAAATGACGCATCTCTTGATCCAGCGCATCACAGGTGGCGATCATATCAAAATAGTTACCAAGATTTGCGGACAGTGTCAACGACTCAGGCGATGATTCCAGACGATCAAACACATACGACAAATTATTGGTCAGGTTACGGCGTTGACCGCGCAACCGTGCCAGATGCACGTCATCATATATCGCGAAATTGTCATGATCGACAAAGGTTGTGGGCGGTGTACTCGCTAAGACAGAATCAGGATGATTGCGCTGAGATACCGGTGCAGGATAAAACACCATCGGATAGGTGACTCCACCGTGTGTGTACATCTGATCGCCATAACGACGGCTTAACGTATCAATCAGGCGAGCATGTGCGGTTGAGTCCAATTGCATGGTCATAGATTCCAAATATGGTCAGGTTACTGTTGTTGCTGTTCCTGCTGGATTTGTTGGGCAGAATAATCTGGCTCGTAGTGGGGCATAACAATTTCAGGCGATAGATCACGGTATTCGATGGGAAGTTCGTCAAGCCGTTGCACCTGTACCTTGACGGTCAGTTCAGTTTCTGCACTGCCTTTGAACACACCACGCGCAGGTAGGGCTTCTGCATAGTCATTGCCAATACACACCCGCACATGCCGATCATTCACGATCAAGTTATTGGTCGGGTCGAAGCCCACCCAACCCAATTCTGGCAACCATGTCTCTACCCAGGCATGTGACGCATCCACATCAGAGCGATCCACATATTCTTCACGGTGGAACAAGTACCCGCTAACATAGCGTGCCGGAATTCCGACCTGACGCGCCAATACCAGCATAATATGTGCGAAATCCTGACACACGCCGCCACGCCCTTCTAAGGCAATGTCTATGGGTGAGTCAACTTTGGTGACCCCCTGTTGATAATCGAAGTCACTGTAAATTTGCGTGTTGAGTTCGCGTAGTATGGTCAACGGATTCTTTTCGCGCTTCCAGTTGATTTGCTCCGCATAGGCTTTAAGCAGGTCGGTC
>DAOTXB010000600.1:0-2561 GCA_034435575.1 Anaerolineae bacterium | reverse complement strand
GGCGCGACCATCTTTCCGCATAATATCGGCTTGGGTGCGGGCGATAACCCTAACCTCGTGCGTGAGATTGCGGCAATCACCGCGCAGGACATGATGGCAACGGGGATTTACTGGGATTATGCGCCTGTGATGGCAGTCCCGCTGGATATTCGCTGGGGACGCACCTATGAGGGCTACGGCGAAAATACCGACCTCGTAGACCGACTATCCAACGCCTATCTGCTCGGTATGCAGGGTAACCCTGATGAAGAAATGATCGTTCTCGGCACACCCAAACATTATGTCGGCGATGGGGGCACGACATGGGGCACGTCAGATCGTGGCAATATTGATCGTGGCGATACCCGCGTCGATGAAGAAACCTTGCGTAGGGTTCACTTAGCGCCTTACATCAATGCTGTAGAAAATGGTGCGATGAGCATTATGGTGTCGTATTCCAGTTGGAACGGCACACCAATGCACGGGCACGATTATCTAGTGAATGATGTGCTGAAGGGCGAATTGGGCTTTAACGGCTTTGTTGTGTCTGATTGGGAAGGTGTTGAGCTTGTTTCTGACGATTACTACGAAGCGGTAGTGACCTCCATCAACGCCGGAGTCGATATGAACATGGTACCGTACAACTATCCGTTGTTCATCGAAACGATGATTGAGGCAGTAGACAACGGCGACATCACGATGGAACGCATCAACGACGCTGTCACGCGTATTCTGCGGGCAAAGTTCATGGTCGGTCTGTTTGAGCAACCCTTCAGCGATAGCACTTATGCCGATTCCGTTGGCTCTGTGGAATCCCGCGAAGTGGCGCGTCAGGCAGTCCGCGAATCGCTGGTACTCCTCCATAACGACAATAATGCGCTCCCGCTTTCATCCGACATCGGCACCATTTTCCTCGCCGGGCAGGGTGGTAATGATATTGGGTTGCAATCCGGTGGTTGGACAATTGAATGGCAAGGCGGTATCGGTGAGATTACCCCCGGTACAACCATCCTCGATGGCATCGAAGCCAATGTTTCCGAAGATACCGAAATCCATTTCAACGCCTTCGGGCGCTTTAACCGTGTGGTGGATGAAAACGATGAGCCGATCATTGCAGATGTGGGTATTGTCGTACTGAGTGAACTGCCTTATGCCGAATGGCACGGGGATAACGCCTTCTTAGACTTTGACCCATTGGACATCGTCATGATGGAACGGATGCGCGAACGGAGCGAGACACTAATTGTCATTTTGCTTTCAGGGCGACCATTGATTATCTCTGACTTCTTTTTAGAGGCGGATGCATTTGTGGCGGCGTGGTTGCCGGGTACAGAGGGTAACGGAATCACGGATGTACTATTCGGCGAACATGATTTTGTCGGGCGATTGCCCTTCACCTGGCCCCGTAACATAGACCAAATTCCGTTTGATTTCGATAATTTGCCTGAAGATGGGTGTGATGCACCACTGTTCCCATATGGCTATGGCTTAAGCTATGAGGACACTGAATCCTCCTGGTTAGACTTAGCCGAAACATGTGTGAACGAGGATGACGGATAGAGCAGATCTTGATGCTGTTGATGATGTAGGGAGTGTCTAAGCACACTCCCTACAGGTACGTTGAACACATGATGTATCCGAAGAATACAAAACAATATTTATGAGGACGAAAACATGGTAGCGAGAAAATATATTGCAATTACTTTACTATTGAGCTTGATTGTGCTCTTGTCGATCAGTATTGTGCAGGCACAGGATGACGAACTACGTATGCTTGCAGATTTTGAAGTCGAAGAGCTGTTTCGTGGCAATGATAGCAATGGCGCAGAAATCGGCTTCATTCCGTGGGGTGACACTGCAAATACCACGCTAGAAGTGGTCAGCGCAGACGATAACCTCGCATTGCCACAACAGGACGGCGATAATAACATCCTGAAGGTGACTTACGACATTAACAGCTTCGGCGGGTTCACCCACGCGTTGACCGATGGCGAAGAATGGGTATCGCAAGATTGGACTGCGTATAGCACGCTCAATTTCTGGTTATATGGCGCGGACTCCGAAGCCTTGATTCAGGTCGAACTGTTCGACAATCGCGCACCCGATTCCATCTCGGACTCCGCCGAACGATTTTATTATCGTATTCTGGACGACTTCAATGGTTGGGCATATTTCAGCATCCCGTTTGATGCCTTTCAACGACGGACAGACTGGCAACCGGGCGGCGCTCCGGCAGATGGTCTGGGGTTGACGGAAGTACACGGGTACGCCTTCTCGTTCCCTGCGGGTGTGGGCGAGTATGTCAATTATATTGATGATGTGACTGTCTCTAACCTCAGCGGCAATGTTGATGTTATGCCGAATGTTGTAAGCACGGACGAAACGGTAAGTGAAGAGGACTCTGTAAGCGTAGACAGCACCGCAGTCGCCATTGAACTACCAGAATATAACCCTGATGGCGAATGGGAGTTGGTGTGGAGTGATGAATTTGAGGCGGATGCCGGTGAACCGATCAATACCGATTACTGGACATGCGAAGTCGGTGGTTGGGGCTGGGGTAACGATCAGCTAGAACACAACAC
>DAOTXB010000599.1:0-15524 GCA_034435575.1 Anaerolineae bacterium | reverse complement strand
TACCTTATTCAGGAGAAGCAAGTCAATCCAATGACAGTCCAAGACTTTGGCGGCTGCCGCGATGCTCGTATGGTTCGGCATTATGTCCGTCAACTCGATGTGTCCAACGCTGACTTTGTTGAGGGCATGTACGAGGAGTGATTTGAGCCTAGCCCCCAGTTTTTGATGGTCTCAAATTCATGAGTCGGAATTGATCAAGGTCACTGAGCCATTTCAAAGGCAAGCGGAAGTGTTAGTGTGAAGCAGGTACCCTGGCCGGGTGTGCTCACCAACGTGCAGTCGCCTTCGTGAATTCGGGCGCTCTCTCGCGTGATTGCCAATCCCAGTCCTGTCCCTTGCTGTTCATGTTCGTCACGCTCAGCCTGGATGAATCGTCCCCAAACCCGTTCAATGTTGGCTTCGACCATACCCCCTCCATTATCGATGATGGTAATTACCACATTGTCACCATCTTGTTGGACCGAAAGCTGAACCGTTCCGTTCGTCGGCGAGAACATCACCGCGTTGCGGAGCGGTTCTTCTACCATCATCACCAGGAACTCGAAGTTGCCAAATACCTCAAGAACAGTCTCTGGCATGTCAACTTCAATTGAAACGGACATTTCCTCGGCCCGGATCATCAGGTTTATGGTCCCAACAGCCGCTTGCACAATTTCGTTGACGTCGTGTTCACGGGCATACTTGAGCGCCTTCTGTAGTTCACCAGCATCAATCCGCATGAGTGCCGTCGTCTGTGAAGTAAACCGCTTGAGGCGATCCGCCCCTTTCTTGATGAGATGCACCATGCTGTGGACAGTCTCATCAGGAATTTCTTCCAGCATATCCTCCAACACCTCAGACCCACCGTAGACAGCAGTCAATGGTGTCCGCAGTTCGTGTGCAATCAAGTTTAATAACTCTGTACGCGATTCGTCCAGTTTGGCTTCAGCCTTTTTCTGGAATGCAGCAATGCGCTTGATTTTGCTTTGCATCGCCAGCACGAGATCGTCCGCCATAAATGGCTTGACAATATAATCGTCAGCACCAAGCTGCTTGCTCACACGGATATTGTCCTGATTGTCGAACGCTGTGAGAAATAGGAATGGAATGCCTTCCCAGGCTGGATCGGACCGCACGTGTTCCAGCAGTTGGAATCCATCAAGGTCTGGCATAGCAATATCACTCACGATGATGTCAGGCAATTGATCGGTTGTCTTCAACACATTGAGCGCTCCCTGACCATTGGTTGCCTGTAGCACCTCATAACCAAGCAGTTCCAGTTCCAGTGTGATGTTTTCTAACAGCGTCGTATTGTCTTCAGCTACCAGTACTTTCGTCATTGTTATTCCCTTTTTGTCTTATCTATGGGCATCCAGAAGCAGAAGGTGGACCCAACGCCCAACTCACTGCTGACTGCAATATCGCCATCGTATGATCGTAATATGTCACGAACCAGCGCCAAGCCCAGGCCGGTCCCCGTTATGTTCGTGGCGGTGGCCCAACCACGGAAGAAGCGCTTGAATAGTTGATCAATATCCTGTGGGCGAATACCATGTCCATTGTCTTGAACCATGCCCACCAGATATGTTTCGAGTGAAAAATCCAACGGTAGTGCGTCGGTAAACGCGGTCAGGTCGGGCAACTCACAATCGGTGTCCTCATCTGGACATGCGCTATACAGGTTTACATTAACCTGACCGCCTTCATCCGTATACTTAATGGCATTACTCAGCAGATTTTGCCAGATGCGGGCAATGTCGGTCCTTTCACCGATAACATGCATGGCATGACCGCACATCGACAAGCCGACACGAATGCGCTTGGCTTTGGCTTGGTCGCTCAGTTCACTGACGACATGGCGCAGTATCTGTCCAGCGTTGACCATTTCCTTGTCAGACTTGCCAATCCCGGCGTCAAGACGCGAAATATCGAGGACTGTCGTCACCAGCTCGGTCAAATTCTTTGCTTGCTGCCCGATTTGACCTAACTTGCGCTGTATCTGCTCGTCGGTCAGCCGATCATAGTGGCGTTGCAATGTAGAAGCACTCAACATGATGGAACTAACGGGTGTTCGTAGCTCGTGACTGACCATTGAAATAAACTGGTCTTTCATACGCTCGACCTGTTTCAAATGGGTGATGTCACGGATACTACACACCATGTGCCCGCCGTTGCCTTTGACATAAGCCAGCGCGATATCGGCCTCGAAAGTCTGGCCTGATTGCCGTTCCATCCGTATTTCCAGCTGTTGGGATTGTTGGCTTTGCGCAACCTGTTGCAGTACTTCTTGTAAAACATCACGACGTTGCTCCGAGACTAACTGGTAGATTTTGTGATCGTACAGTTCATCATGTTCGTATTCGAACATGCGGTCAAATGATTGGTTGGTGTTTTGTATCCGGTCTTCACGATCCAGTAAGATGATCGCATCACTGACATTATTAAGGATCGCCGTCAGGCGGTCATTCATGCGTTCCAACTGGGTGGTACGATCCTCAACACGCTGCTTTAACACTTTCGCGTGATCCTGGGTTGTAGCATACAAACGAACGTTTTCAATGGTGGTGGCGGCCCGTTGTGCAAAGGCTTGGAGTGCCCGATGATCACTGGCATCAAACGCATTCTTGCGATCACTCTGTATATCCAGAACACCAATGACCTGATCACCTGAAAACAAGGGAATCGCCAGTTCAGATTGTGTTTGCGGGAACGTCGCAACATAATGCGGGTCTTGCGTGACATCGGGCGCATACATCGTCTGTTTCGTGCGAATGGCTGCCGGAACCAGACCGGGGCCATCAATGTAGAGTGGTTGGGTAATCTCTGTTCCATCCGGTTCTGACCGGTCTAACCTCACAAGCATATTTTGGTCAGGCTCAACCAGGATAACTCCGGCATCGACCAGACCAAAAGCGGCTACGACCGCGCTTGAAACCTGCGCCCCAATATCGCTGATTGATTGGAAGTTAGAAAAACGTGTGAACAGCAGTTCCGATGCACGTTGCGTCTTGGACAGTTCCATCGTGGTTTTATGGATATTGTCATACATCTGGGCGTTCTGGATAGCGATAGCAGCCTGCTCTGCGAAGATGCTTAAGCGTTCAACATGAACCTCGGTAAACTGGTTGGGGACGTCACTATCCAAATTGATAAACCCGATGACCTGTTGCTTAATCAGGATAGGTGAGCCGAGATAGGACTGAGACGAGAAACAGAATCCCAAATCGTCTTGCCCGTGTAGGCTGTACTCAAAATGATCTGACAGGAAGGGTTCCTGCGTTTCGAGCATCTGAAACAAAGTAGAATGTAGGATAGGATACCTGGTCTGCTGCAAGATGGCGGCAGTTTCCTCACAATACCCGTGACTATGTAATATTCGTGCAGTATCGCCTTCAATCAACATGATGTTGGCGCCAGTGTGTGGCACGAGCCGCCCGATATTATCGAGGATGCGTTCCATCACCTGTTCCGTCTCCAGTGTGCTTGTCAGAATCGTAATCGTTTCGCGCAGCGTTTCGGCAAGCACACGCTGCTCTTCAACAGCTTCTTTTGCTTGTTTCTGTTCGGTGATATCATGCCCGATCCCCTGGTACTCGACGATCTCACCCTGCTTGTTGAAAATCGCCCGGTCTTTCCATTCAAACCAGCGAACACTACCATCCGACATGATGGACTGGTGAACAGAAGTGGAAACGGGATTTTCGCGAGATAGCGTTTGTATATGGTGTTTGACCAGATTGTGGTTCCCAACTGGAATGAAGTCTAGAATCGAGATACCGAGAATGTCGTTCCGTTCGATCCCATAATGGCTGCAATATGCCCTATTCGCGAACGTAAGCCGCAGGTTTTTATCGTAGCGGAAGACCGGATCAATCTGATCCTCAATGAGATGACGGTAGCGGGATTCGCTAGTCTGTAGCTCAAGCTCAGCGAGCCTACGTTCGGTGATATTTTCATGGGCGATGACAATACGCTTCGGGCCGCCCCCTGCGAAGCGTGTCACGCGCATTGCAAACCAGCGCTGTTCCGTTGGTGAATGACCGGGATATTCCAGCGAAAACGTCTCCAGCTTCCCGTCAAACACCTGATGAACACCTTCCAGCACTGATTTCGAAATTTCCCCGAATTCAGTGTTTGGATTAACGGATCGCAAGATATCCAGGTAATTTACCCCCTCGCAAGTCTTCTCAATTGAGCCACCATTTCCAGTAGCAAAGTGTCGCCAGGCGTCATTCACTGCCAGGATCGTGCCTTCTTCATCAAGAATGGCGATGTGGGCTGAGAGGGCATCAACAGTCGCACGCGCAAAACGCTCAGATTCACGCAGGGCATGTTCAAGTTCTTTGAGTTCTGTTATGTCATGGCCCATCCCAATCAATCCCGTTATGTTGCCATCGGTGTCAACCAACGGAACCTTTGTGGTCTGTAGCCAGTTCTGGCTACCATCGGTATGGATGGTTACTTCTTCTTTGTTACGTATCATTTCGCCAGTTTCGATTACATGCCGGTCATCAGCCAGATATTGCAAAGCCATATCATTAGCATGAACGTCATAATTGGTTTTACCAATTAATGCGTCAGCTGAGCTGACTCCGACCAGCTCAGCATTGGCAGAGTTACTCAGAGTAAATTGCGCTTCGGTGTCTTTGGCATAAATATAGTCGGGCAGGTTGTCGATGAGGGTTCGCAGGAAGGTGCGCTCTTTCTCAATCGTTTTATGCGCTGCTGTGCGCTCAGAAACATTAACTAGCGTACCTATGGTTGAAGGGATACCATCCTCAACAATTCGTGCGCCGAGTGCCTCACCATAAATCGTCGTACCATCTTTACGCAAACACCGTAATTCATAGTGTGCCGTATCGGTCTCGTGTTCAAGCCTTCTGCGAATGTTCTCTCTTACCAATTCACGATCATCAGGATGTACGATAGTTTCACTGCATATACCAATCAGTTCATCAGAGGTATAACCCAACATACTTGCCAGCGCCGGGTTGACGTAAGAAAAGCATCCATTTTGGATAATATAGACACCAGCGGGTGTGTTTTCCGTTAATGACCGGAAACGTGCCTCACTCTGCTGCAACGCACGTTCGGTAAGATTGCGTTCAATCGCATAACAGATGGCACGGGTCAGTAGCGCGGTTTCAATCTGATCTTTGACAAGATAATCCTGTGCGCCTTTGTTCACGGCCTGAAGCCCAACCACATCATCATTCAGTCCCGTCAGTACGATGACTGGCAAAGTCGAATCGAACCCAAGCACTGTTTCGACAGTCTGTAGGCCCTTGCTATCTGGCAACGACAGGTCACATAGGACAACATCGAATACGATGTTATCCAGGCAGGCTCTGGCATCTGCAAGTGTTCTGGCTACAGTGACGGTAAAGTCCGGATGTGGTGACTCGTCCAACATGATTTCAATCAAGCGGGCATCGCCTGGATTATCTTCTATGAGCAGGACGTTGATGTGCGGATAGTTCATGAGCCGTAATTCCATACTTACTTGGACGGTAGCTTTACAATTGAAAACCAGAATCCCTCGATGGTCTGAACCACCTCGATGAACTGATCAAAATCAGCAGGTTTGGTGATGTAACAGTTGGCATGGAGATCATAGCTCTTGAGTATGTCCTCCTCGGCGCTGGAGGTTGTCAAAATCACCACCGGAATCCGTTTGAGCATGTTGTTGGCTTTGATCTCTGCCAGGACTTCGCGCCCATCCTTTCTGGGCATGTTCAAATCCAACAGGATGACGTCCGGGGTCGGCGTGTCAGCATGTTCGTCTTCATGTAGCAGAAAACGCAGTGCTTCTACGCCGTCTGGCGCAACATGCAGATTATTGGCGATTTTGTTTTCTTTCAGCGCGAGTTGTGTCAGGCGCACGTCGCCTGGATTGTCTTCTACTAACAGGATTTCCACAGGTCTAATCTCCATCGTAATTGTCTCCACATACCTTCGATATCGTAAAATAGAATGTTGCACCCTCACCTGGCTCGGATTCGACCCACATGCTGCCACCATGCCGCACAATGATCTTCTTGCACATGGCTAAGCCAATGCCTGTCCCCGAAGTCTCAATGTCCGTGTGCAGACGTTCAAAAATAACGAAGGCGCGATCAAAAAACTGCGGGGCAATGCCAATACCGTTATCGCGTACATAGATTTGCCATTCGTTCGCATTTTCAACAGCCCCAACATGGATACAGGACAGCCCCTCGCCCCTGAACTTAATGGCGTTGGATATCAGATTCTGAAATATTTGTGTTAGCTGACCTGAATCAGCCACGATGGTCGGCAGTGGATCGTGTGTTATCGTTGCCTTTGATTCTTCTATTATGAAGTGCAAATCGTGCAAACTATCTTTCAGGCACTGCTCTAGATCTGTCGAGGCAAACGGCTCTCCACGTGTCCCGACCCGCGAGTACACTAGCAGGTCGTTGATCAGTCGCTTCATACGGACAGCACCATCCACAGCATAGTGAATGAATTCATCGGCTTCTTCATCAAGCTGACCTTTGTATTGCCGTTGAAGAATCTGTAGATAACTGGTAATCATCCGTAGCGGTTCTTGCAGATCATGCGAGGCGACATACGCGAATTGCTCCAATTCTTCATTGGAACGCATCAGTTCAGTGGATATTGCTTCGAGCTTCATGTGGGCCAGTACTTGCTCGGTGATGTCCATGAACGATCCTCTCAACGTCTTGGGATTACCGGCGTCATCGAAACTGATTTCACCTCGTGAACGTACATATCGTACCTCACCATCCGGTCGCACGATGCGTTTTTCGATGCTGTACGGCTCACGATTTTTAATTGATTCCTGAACGGCTTCGTTGGCACTTTCACGGTCATCTGGATGAATAATCTGGAACCCTAACTCAGCCGTCGGCTCCACCGAACCGGGTTCCAAACCACAAATCCGGTAAAACTCATTCGACCAGGTGCTATCCCCGGTCGGGATGTCCATTTCCCAGCTTCCTAGATGGGCATTTTCTTCTGCAACCTGCAACATTTCATGGCTACGTTGCAATGCAGCTTGTGCACGTTTGCGTTCTTCAATTTCTCTTACCAGTTCGTCTCGCGATATGGTTGTCATCTTGTGATTTCCCACAATCCAGTCATTAGATTTTCGTTATTCCGTGAACCGTCTGATTTCTGGCACAAGCTCCTCGAGCAAATTATCTGTGTCAACATAACTATCTACAGATGCTACCGCAGCAACTTTCTCGCGGTCATTTTCTGGCAGTGAGCCAATCAAGATAATGATCGTTTCGGGTAATTTCTGCCGTATATACGCCAGATCAGCTTGTAGACTGCGCCGCAATCCTAGCAAAATGACCGTTCGATCATCTGTTGCATATAATGGACTTGCTTCGACATGCTCTACAATGTCTATCAGATCAATAGCAACTTGTGACCGCAAGAATGAAACGATTACAATGCGTAACGCGTTATCATCGTTTATCAATAGGACACGGGCATATTGATTCTTACCATTCACATTGGATGCCCACCTGTAATTTTCTCTTATCGTTCGATCCATGTCTTTCAACTATCATTGGATCGATATCCTATTATTCGGTTGTTTCAAGTTGCTAATATGATGTCACATATGAGGAGGGAAATATATGCGTACTAACCGCATATATTTCCATGAATATGGAGTGAAGACTACGTAGAATCCGCCCCTGTTAATTGTCGAGCGAAATCAATCCATGTTTTATTGCAATACGTACCAGACCCGCCACGTCGTGAATGTCGAGCTTTTCCATCAGATTTGAGCGGTGCTTTTCGACGGTGCGTTCGCCAATATGCATGATGTTGGCGGCTTCTCGGTTAGTGCGGCCTTCGGCAATCAACTGAAGTAATTGTCGTTCCCTTGCAGTCAGTATCTCAATCGGGTTTGGTTCAGCGAGTTGGTCAGCCATTTCAAGGTAGTCATCGATAACGCCGGTTGTTATATCAGCACACAGGTAGATTTCGCCCGCCATGACCTTCCGAATTGCCAGTGCAAGTTCGTCTTCAAGTGCACTCTTGAGCAAGTAGCCTTGTGCGCCGGTTTCTAGAGAATGTCGTACAATCGTGTTGTCCGAATGCATGGAGAGTATGATGACTTTGCAGTTAATCCCCACATGTCGAATGCGGGCCAACGCTTCATGGCCGTTCAAGCGTGGCATACTGAAATCCATAATTACGATGTCAGGCTGTAATTGCTCAGCCTGTTCGACGGCTACCAGCCCATCTTCTGCTTCAGCGATAACGTCCATATCGTCCAATTTTTCGAGCAACGCACGAATACCAGCACGCACCAGGTTATGATCGTCTGCAATTAGAACTGTAATCATGAGCTTATTCCTTCGGTATTGTTACGGTGATGGATGTACCTGTGTTCAGCGTAGACTCGACATCCAAACGGCCTTTCAACATCTCAGCGCGATCACGCATGCTCACTATCCCCAGACCACCGCGCTTGTCACCTTGCGCTGCCTGGTCACTGTTAAAGCCCTGACCATCATCACTAATCTTCAATGTGATGTATTCTTCCGATACCGAAAGTGTTACCGCAATGCTGGTAGCGTTTGCATGTTTCCCAACATTATTGAGGCTCTCTTGCACGATACGATAGAGACTGATCGTCGCAATATCTGACAGCCCTGCTATTGCCTCGCCCTCATAATTGATGTCTAAGGCGGTATGATCGGCAAAATTCTCGCACAGAGTCTGTAACGCTGCGTTTAATCCTAATGTATCCAGCAGCGGCGGACGCAACTGGTACGACAAGGTGCGTATTTTCTCAGTCGTAGCTTGCGTCAGCGCAATGACACCATCCACATCTTCTTGCAGTGCCGTATCTGCTGTGTAGGTGTCACGCAATATGCTTAGGTGAATCCGCATAGCAGTCAGTGATTGGCCCAGATCATCGTGCAGTTCGTGCGCGATCCGACGCCGTTCCTGTTCCTGTAACTTTACAACCTGCTGTGTTAGCTCACGATATTGCTCATACAGTCTCTGGTGTCTGGATTCACTGTGGGCCAGTTCCTTCTCCATTTCTTTGCGTGCGGTAATATCAGAAAGTATGCTAAGGTTAAAATCGTCCTCAATTCGAACTGCATGATATGTTGCGATCCTGGTTTCTCCGTCCGGGCGAATGAAGTGGAACTCACCTATCTCCCGACCAGCTACCATAAAATGCTGATAACGTTCGTCAAGACTGGATTCCTCAGGTGTACGTAGATCACCTGCATTCATGTTAAGAAGCTCATCTACAGGATAACCAAACAAATCAGCAGTAGCCTGGTTCACCGAGATATAATTGCCGTTATCGTCTGCGACCACGATTGCGTTTAGACTGTGGTCAAAAATGGCTTGTAAGAAGTCTTCACTTTCACGTAATGCATCTTCAGCCAATTTACGATCCGTGATGTCACGGTTCACTGCAACTATTCCAACGGAAGTTCCATCATCATCAAGAATTCGATTGACGGTTGCCAGAACATAGCACTTCGTCCCATCTTTTCGTGTCTGGTTTACCTCGCCACGCCATGCTCCCTCATGAATAAACTCTGCTATGACAGCTTCCCGGTTCGCACCAACGTACTCATTGAGCAAGACTGCCTCTACATGCTTGCCGATCACTTCATCTTCTTGCCATCCATATAGTGACTGTGCTCCGTCATTCCAGCTCATTATGTTGTACTCAAGATCGGCAGTAATCACAGCGTCCTCAATACTAGAAAGGACAATAGAATTCAAACGATGGCGCTTTTCTGACCGTTCCAATGTGGCTTGATAGCGTTTGACCTTCGAAATCTCTGCCTTCAGTTCTGACTCAGCTTGATGACGACGTTGGAACTCCCTGGTCAAAGTGACATACAGTATGGCACCAGTTGTACAAACAAATGCCAGTCCCTTGAACATGCTGAGTGCCGGAGTCAGACTTTGGTCTAAACCAAATGATACGTATAGTAGCCTGTCGGAAAGCAGGATCCATAGAGATGCGACTACCATATAGATGAGGGTAATACGAACCTGTGGTTTGGATAGTCTGTTAACTGTATTTTTCATAGTACTTAAATCTTATTATTTTCTTTGCATTAAGGTTTTAGGCTCAGCAAGCGAAAACAAATCAGGTCAAATGCTCGAAACATATAATTTGTTTGCTATATTATATTATATATGATTATTCTGTAATGGATTACTTCGTTCAAGATATAAGGGGAAAATATACGCTAAGGAAAACTTGAGCGAAAAGGATGGTTTGCGTGCAAAAAACTTAACTGAAAGCCACGGTTAACAGTATAAGATTGCTTGTCGTTAATTAGGTGTTCGGTTAAACAAATCACTTTCGGCCCAACACATGGGACATTTTCGGTTCAGAAAGGCGGAAATTGCTTAATGTATTATATCCCGCTTTTGTGCTTGATGGACATTCTTAGTGATAGATAAACATTTTCAAAAGTCCATCGTGCATATCATCGCGCTTTGAAAAAGCAAGGGTCTTGCGTGTGAACCGGGCTAAACGTTGTCGTAGCGTGTTGAACCATCGCTCAACATGGTTGGTTTCACCGTCAATTTTATCAACTATACGATGTTTCCGCCGGTCAAAAACATGAGCATAAGCCTGCCAGCGATCACTAAAAGACGCACAGTGAACGTCATCATTGGGAATATGTCGCCAGAGTGTAAGGGCACTGTTTTCTGAGCGATCTCCCACCCAATAAGCAATAACTTGACGGGTGCGACGACACAGCGCTAACCAAACCCAACATTTTTGTGCTTTGTTACCGACAAATGACCACAATTCATCCAATTACAGCACTGATCTTCCCCCGATTTAGTGACACAAGAATTGTCCAATACAATAGGATCGAGGAGAAGAGTATGAAAAAGAAAAACAAGACTTATACAGAAGAATTCAAGCGTGAAGCCCTCAAGCTAGCCACAAATCCTGATGTGAGTGTGGCACAAGCGGATAATCCTGTCGTCGTGGCTGTGCCGAGCAAGAAGATTATGACGATCAGCCTGAAATAGAGGTTAACAAACTCAGACTTATGAACATCTCTCATTACCCTGAGAGAGTAATCATATCGCCAATTCATGCCGTTCTTGTGCACACAATGCTTCCGCCCTACTCTACTTCATCATCAGCCTTGCTATTCAAACCGGCAAGATACCCTTCGTGATATGATTTACCAATCTCACGAAACAGCGTTTCAAGTTTTGCCTGCGAATCTTTGAGGTTTTCTGCATACTCGTTCGCACGACGAATTTCGGCATCCTTCTCAGCACTTAATCGGATATTCTGTTCCTTGACCTGTTCATAATCCTTGATGCGTTCCTCTGCATTTGCAAGCTGACGGCGTAACATCTGAATCTCCAGAGAAAGTTGTTTTTCCATCTCCCCGCCAATAAGCGCACGCACCTCTTCAGGTGAAAATGATGATCCTGTACCTCTCTGCCCTGTTGCTAATACAGCGTGGATTTCCTCATAAGATTTGTTCTCATTACGCATCTTATTGACCAAATCCAGCACCTTGAGATCATCGTCACTAAATAACCGTGTACGACCAACCTCTGGATTAGCAGTGGCAGATAGGTAGTGTGAGAACTCCCTTGCCCAATTACGAACCGTTTCAGGAGCAACATTGAAAATTGTTTTTACGTCATTCGTTGTATATGCCATAAGTCAAAATCATACCCGTATTTTTGATTTTCATCCAATTAGACGCCTAACTAGTGCTAGTTTACGCGATCTGTATATCCAACTGGCGCTAACTAGAGGTTTAGTTAGACCTAACTGCCTTAATTGGATGTCCAGTTAGCGCTAACTGGACTTTTATATAGTTATTTTACTTGTATTATCTCTAATTAGAAGTATAATCTCTAAGTGTCATTGGCTTATAGTGCCAGGAAAGTGAACTCATGTCAAACAAACGATTCAGATTGCGCTATGTCTTCTGGTTGGATCTCAATAAACCCGACGAAGAAATTATCGCCGATCAGATCGAAACCCTCAAGTCTACGCGCTCCTTCGCCAGCACCATCCGGCAGGGCATTCGCCTGATTACCGATCTCAGAGCAGGGCGCTTAGATGTACTGTTCGAGCTATTCCCTTGGGTACATACCGCACTCATGGAGCGAAATCAGCCCGAAGAAACCGCCAGCGCCAGAGCATTACGCGAGCAACTCGCCCGCATCGAACAGCAATTAGTCGCGCAGGGCAATACGCCGATCACCTTACCGGACAAGGGAAGGGGAGAGCGCGTTGACATCCCACAACTGACCTTCATCGAGGAAAAATCCGGTGCCAGTGCCGAGGAAACCCGCGAGAATTTCGCCGCTGGAATGGGTGATCTTTTCGGCGATGACGACGACATGGACTTATGGGATTAATCGGCACCGTTCCGAACATTTATCGCAAGCATATGAGTGAAAAGCGAGAGACATGATCCGATATAAACCGAGCAAAACCCTGTTACCGCAACAACCTGCCGACCTCAACGAGATGGATTTTCAATGGGAACTTGATGACACTGTGATTGCTTGGGATGGGGGCAACGGCACCTCGTCTGCATGGCGCATGGTCTCGGGCAATCTCGAATACTTCATGCTTCCCAACGTCCGTGTACCGGTCACCGGCTACGGTCTCAACCGTGAAGTGACCAGCATCGGCGTGAACGAAATGGTCTATGCTGATGTCAAAGCAGGGCGCTTCGCCATCGGCGACGGGGTATGGGAGCAGAGCAAATACCCGCCGGAAACCTTCGTCAATTCAGAAGAACGCTACGGCTCAGAGATCCACGTTTTCATGCTTCTATGCCTGCTCGCCGCCATGAAGGCACCGGAAGATACACCGCTCACCATCGTCACGTCTGCACCACCCGGACTGGTCAACAAAGTCGCCAAAACCATCAAACAGAATCTACGCTACGGCGAAAACAAAGACAAAACGGGATCATGGTCAATCCGCATGAGCTATGATAAAGAATGGCGGAATTTCGTCATCGGTAAAGTCATCGTCGTACCTGAAGGGGTAGGAGCATTCAGCGCTTACGCCTACGATGCCAACGGAAACGCCGTCCTGATCCCATCATCACCCAGCGCTGACGACGATCTTTTGACCGGACAGGTACACATCCATGATGCCGGACTGGGCACGTATGACACCTACATTGTTCGCGACGGCAAGCTCGACCCAGAATCAATGGCACTCGCAACCGATCCAGACAGCGGCGTATTACGTCAGATTATCGAACCGGTTATGGACGAAATACGAAACCAGTTTCAGCGACAGGGCATGTCTATGCCTCGCCTCAAACCGGCACAGGTCGATAGCTGGCTAAGGGCATGGTCAAGCGGACGTATGAAGCCTAAATTTGCCCGGATCAAAATCAGTGGCAAAGTGCTCGATCTGCACTCGGTTTTCGCCTTATTAACAGATCGCTATGCTGATTACCTCATTGGTGAAAAGCTCGAAATCAGCTTCGGAGCAGGGGCGGATACAATTTTGCTCGCCGGTGGTGGCTGGGAATATGTATTGCCGATCATCCTCAAACGCTACAGCAATCGCAATATTTTATATCCGGGTGTGGTCGAACATCTGCAAAATATCCCGATCTGGGAGCTGAACGCCTACGGTGCATTGCCCATGAGCGCCGCCAATAAAAAAGTTTCCCGCAAAGTGCGCGGGTAGGGTACATGCTATAATCAATGTTACGTGTAACCGAGGGCTAAACAATGACCATTGAACTCAAGAAAAACATGACAATCTCTGAATTTCAGGGATTCATCGAACACCCTGAAAATGCAGAAAAACGCTTTGAATTCATCGAAGGGGAGATTATCGACGTGCCTTCAAATCCGCTTGCTTCTGAGATTGCAGTGTTAATTAGTTTCTTCATTCGTCTGTTTTTACGGGAGAACAATCTCAAGGGGCATATTACAGGGGAGGGCGGAGGCTATATCATCAATGGGCACGTTTTTGCGCCTGATGTCGCCTACCTATCCCATGACCGTCAGTCAAAACTAGATAGCAAGGGATTTAACCAGGTCCCACCAGAACTCGCCGTCGAAGTCATTTCAGACCCTACCAATAGCACCGAGCAGACCGATCTCAGGCGCAAACTGGCACATTATCGCACCGCAGGAGTCACAACATGGGTGGTCGATTATGTAGCGCGTAAGGTTGAGGTACATCTGCCGGATAACACCGTAACCATCTACGACGACACTATGAAACTCACCGCGGAACACATTCTGCCCGGATTTGAACTCGCCGTCAAAGACATCTTCCCAGCTTCAGAGGAAGATCAAGCGTAATCATGGTTATTCAACGCAACCGCATACCTGTTGCCGAATTTGATCAACTCGTCTCCCAGATCGAAAACGTGGATAAGCTCTTCGAATACATCGCAGGAGAAATTATTGAAGTGCCCTCAAATCCCTTCGCTTCCAAAATTGCCGCCCGTATCATTTTCCTGCTCAGTCTCTATCTCGAAGAAAACGACCTCGGTCATATCACCGGTGAGGCAGGGGGGTATATGGTCAGTGGCGAGCGTTATGCACCCGATGTTGCCTTCATCAGCTATGATAAACAACCAGAATTAGCACGTTCAGGATATAATCCCAATCCGCCAGATATTGCAGTAGAGATCATTTCCAACACGGCAAACAATGACGAGCAAAATCGCTTACGCATCAAAGTGAGTAGCTATCTATCCGCCGGGGTGACCGTTTTGGTGGTGAACGGAGATGAACAAACGGTGGAATTACATCAGGCAGGGGAGCCACCACAGATATTTTCTGGCGATCAAATCCTGACAATCGCCGACCATTTGCCCGACTTTAAGCTCAAAATCAACCAAATTTTCACCAAAAACACAAGATAATTTTCGACTTTTTCCAGATTTACACAATCTGCTTGCATCAAAATTAAAGAGAAGGAACGTTTAGCCATGCCAGCTATTGATCAATGCGAGAAGCAAGTTGTTCGAGCACTTGAAAAATCGGATTGGCTAGTAACACATTAACCATTCGCAATTCGCATCAAGGAGAGTCGAGCTGGCTATGTCTATGCGGATTTACGTCTCCGACAGAAAACAAATAACCAGACGATCATCGTTGTTGAAGTCAAATGTTTTGCTAGTACCCGAACCCAGTTGGATGAGTTCTATCAGGCGGTGGGACAATACATAAGTTATCGCAACGCGCTGACCATCAACGACATACAGCTTCCGTGTACCTATCAGTACCGTTATCTGTCTATCAAACCTTTTTCCAAATACCTTTGATCACTGCTGTCTTAGCTGACGCCCAAATCAAACTGGTTGTGATAGACTTAGAAAAAGAGGAGATTATGCAATGGATATCCTGAAGCAAACCGTTCGAAAAGAACTCGAGAAATATGCCGCAGGTGGACGCGGTGCGAACATTCTGCTTTTTGCCATTTTGGTCAAATGATAGCAAACCGACCAAAACGAACGGTGTGGTACTTCAGGAAATACCTCTTCTGTGAAGTAAACCAGCATCTTCGCTGGCAAAAA